>JALSTJ010000100.1 GCA_026983815.1 Flavobacteriales bacterium | reverse complement strand
CGTGAGAAATTTAAAAAAATCAATGAACAACAAGCCAAAGAGGGAAAAACCACTTATATGAATGCTCGAAATTTGGCGGCTGGAACCTTAAAATTATTAGATAGCAAAATTGTGGCTCAACGGGGATTGGATTTTATTGCTTATTTTATATTGGGAGAAAACTTGCCGGTGGATAATCAATATGATGCGTTGAAAAAATTGGAGGAATGGGGATTTTTTGTGCCACACGATTATAAAAAAGCCAATGATATTGACGAAATTATGGATTTTATTTTGGATTGGGGAGTCAAACGTTTTGATTTTCCTTACGATACTGATGGAATCGTTGTAAAAGTCAATGAATTTGCCATACAAGAAAAATTGGGTTATACCGCCAAAGCTCCTCGTTGGGCAATGGCATACAAATTTCCTGCCGAGAGAAAACTTACACGTTTGATTTCGGTTGATTTTCAAGTGGGAAGAACCGGAAAAGTTACACCTGTTGCCAATTTGGAACCGGTGGAATTGGCCGGAACTATCGTTAAAAGAGCTACTTTGCATAATGAAGATAATATTAAAAAATTGGATTTACACGAGGGAGATTATGTTTATGTAGAAAAAGCCGGAGAAATTATACCGCAAGTGGTTGCGGTTGAAAAATCCAAGCGTAAACCCGAAGCCAAACCTATTGAATTTGTACAAAAATGTCCGGTTTGCGATACACCTTTGGTCAAGATTGGTGCTGATTATTTTTGTGTGCAGTCATCCAATTGCTTACCGCAAATCAAAGCCAAGATAGAACATTTTGTCAGTAGAAAGGCAATGGATATCGAAGGGTTGGGACCCGAGACCATTGATTTGCTTTTGGAAAAAGGATTGATACACGATGTAGCCGATTTGTATGATTTGAAACAATCGGATTTAATTCCGCTGGAACGATTGGGAGAAAAATCGGCGGAAAATATTATTAAAAGTATAGAAAAATCCAAAAATCAACCATTTGAAAAAGTTTTGTATGCTTTGGGGATAAGACACGTGGGCGAAACTACCGCCAAAAAATTGGCACGTCATTTCAAAAGTTTGGATCGTTTGATGCAAGCAAGCAAAGAAGAATTGGAAAAAGTTGGCGATATTGGAGAAAAAATTGCTGAAAGTATTCAAGAATTTTTTAAAGATCCGGAAAATATGTCCATCATCAATCGATTGAAAGACAAAGGATTAAATTTTGAATTAACCGAAGAGGAATTGCCAAAATCCAATAAATTGCAAGGAAAGAAATTTGTTATTTCAGGCACTTTTGAACATTTTTCAAGAGATGAGCTTAAAAAAAGTATTGAGGAAAACGGCGGACAAAATGTGAGTTCGGTAAGTAAAAATACCGATTATTTGTTAGCCGGAGAAAAACCCGGTCCCAGTAAAATAGAAAAAGCAAAAAAATTGGGAATTCCTATAATTTCGGAAGCGGAATATTTGGAGATGATTGGGTGATTCAAGTTTATTTTTTAAAAAGTTTATTTTCGGTTTTCTTCGCATCTTCGATTACTTTTTTAGGAAATTTGCATAACTCCAATATTTTTATTGCATTACGTGTAGTCAATCTACCTTGCTTTATTTTATGGTCAAAGACTATTTGATTATTTACAACTTGTTCCGAAAAATGATACGAGTCGTAATTATTTTGAAGCAAATCCGTCAATTCTATATCGTGAGTGGAAACCAAAACCATATCTTTTGGTGTGTTGAGATAATTTAAAATGGCTTTTCCGGCAGATATACGTTCAATTGTATTGGTGCCTTTAAAAATTTCATCCAAAACAAATAAATTCGGCGAGGAGTTTTCTGTGGCTTCCACTAATTTCTTTATTGCAGAAACTTCTTCCAAAAAATAACTGGTTTTTTGTAAAATATTATCGGAAATACGTATGGATGTATAAACTCTGAAAAAAGGAATTTCAAATTTCAATTAACGGATGAGTTACTTCTACGATTTTTATTTGTTTTTTATTGATAAATTCAGCTTTACAAGTCGTGCGATTTCCTGCTTTTATTGATGCAACCGAAATAGCACTGTCAATTGCTCCTATAAATTGAAACATTTGGTCTATACTATTGTTTTTTATCAGAATATCGTCGATAAAACTATAAAATATAATAGATTCAAAATTGAATATGATTTTGAAAATTTCAGTAAAAATCCAAAGAAAGATTAAAACTTCATTACTCAATTGTTTTTCAAAACCGATAAATTTTGTTTTGAGTTGTATTTCTTTTATTTTATTGATAAAACTGATGTTTGGAAAATGTTCTTTAATTTCGGGTAATAATAGTAATTTTTTACTGACGGATAAACTCTTATCTAATTGATTGATAGCACTTAAATAATAATTGATGTAAGCTTTTGTTTTATAATGCAAAATGGTATTTATAAGAAAAATCGGGATAAGCCAAAGAAAAAATATAGGTTTATAAATTCCGGCGATTATTATTATAAGTGATAAAACAGCGAGAGGAATTAAATATTTTTTATACGTGGGTTTATCTACTACTCCATCATTTATGAGTGCTTCCAAATCATAATTTGAAAGGTGGTTCAGTTTGATCAATTCCGATTGACATTGTAAAGCCAACTTTTTATTTTCTTGGAATTTTTTTACCAAGCGAGTAAAATTAATCAATTTTTCTTGGGGGTAAATTGTGCGTATTTTATAATACAAATATTGTTGTCCTATTTTGGACGATGTTCTATCAATAAATTTAAAGACTTCATCTAAATCCAAATCGTTTTTTATCTGTTCATCGATTATATGAAAAGCTTTGTTTTTGTTAGATGTTTTATCAAAATAAAGACTGATTTTATCATAATTGAAATATTCATTTGTTTTGGGTTTTCCCCAATTTGATTTCAAAAAATCATTTAGTTTCTTATAATATCGCTTTTTTACTTGATTTTTAATTAAGCGAAATATCAGGATAATTATTAATAAAATCAGTAGTAGTTGCATTTATACTATCTATTTTCGGGTGCTATTTTTCCATTTTTCAAAATTTGTTCAAATGCATCGGCATTTATTTTTTCCGAAGGGAATATTTTTATATAAATATACGATAAAAATCAAAAATTAAAAACAAAAACAAGTGTTTCCACCACTTTGTGTGCTGTCAAATCTTGGATTAACAATAGTATTGTAAATAGAACCGAAAGAATAATTTAAACCGACGCTAAAAAAGTAGTCATAACCGGATTGCAATTCTTTTTGTGCCAACAAAGTTTCTTCCAAGCTCAAATCTCCGGCTGCAATATTTATTTGATTGTGTGTGATGGAATAATTTCCATTTACCCTGAAATTCAGACCTTTGGCTATACGAATATCTACACCTGTTCCAA
>JALSTJ010000099.1 GCA_026983815.1 Flavobacteriales bacterium | reverse complement strand
GTTGCGGTTGAACATTTTATCGATGATTATCGGACAAAAAAAGAATATGTTGTGCACATCAGTCGTCTGAACGGTAGAGCCGAAAACATCAGAATAAATACCTTGGAAAACGGTAGGACTTTGGAAAAAATCAAAAGAATGGCAGATTATGTTTTTAAGGTATTTGCTTCGTTGATTTTATGGATGATTTTTGCCATGAAAGGGCAATGGACAAAAGGAAAAATGCTTTTTCTTTCGTTGTGGAATCAATTAATGGGTTTTATTTTTCCCGAATCGATTAAAGAATATTAATGTATCTTTGCTTGGAATGATAAAATTTTTGTTATACATAAGAGACTTTATCAATCAAGCGGTTCAAAGCATTTCAACACTTTTTAAAGTCTTATTGTTGAGCCGTCCGGAAAAAAAATTACCCAAACCTGCAAAACAAGAGTTGGTGATTTTGGGAAACGGACCTTCATTGAAAGATTTTATAAAAAACCGGAAACAATTTTTAAAGGAAAAATCCACAATGGCGGTGAATCATTTTGCTCAAACCCAAGCATATACGGAAATAAAGCCCGATTATTATATGATTAATGCACCAGAATTTTGGACGCAAGATGTGGATGAAGATGTCCTTGTCAAGAGAAATTTGTTGATCAAAACATTGATTGAAAATACCCATTGGAATATGGTTTTGTTTCTAGGAATGGGAGCCAAAAAATCGAGTGTTTGGAGAAATATTTCCAAAGAGAATGTGCATATAAAAATTCATTATTTTAACGCCACTCCGGTAGAAGGTTTTGATTTTTTTAAGTTTTTTTGCTTTAAAAAAGCTTGTGGAATGCCCCGTCCGCATAATGTTTTGATTCCGTCGTTGATTATAGCCATACGAATGAAATTTAAAAAAATATTTATCACCGGTGCAGATCATTCATGGATGCAAGAACTTTATGTAGCGGATGATAATACGGTTTATCTTACGCAAAAACATTTTTATGATGAACAATCGGCAAAACCGGATGTGATGAAACAAATGGGAAAAGGCAAAAGAAAAATGCATGAAATTTTGATTAAATTTGTTCATGCTTTTTCCGGTTATCATACCCTTGACAAATTTGCTCGTAAAAATCATATAAAAATATTGAATATTACCCCCGGTTCTATGATTGATGCATTTGAAAGAAAGAAATTATGATCAAACTCGATAAATCAAAATATCAGCTCCCACAATTGGAATTCCTTGCAAAACAAGTAGTGGAAGGAACATTGGCAGGATTGCATAAAAGTCCTTTTCACGGTTATTCCGCCGAATTTTTGGAACATAAAATTTATACTCCGGGCGAAAGCACCAAATTTATCGATTGGAAACTATTCGGGAAAACCGATAAGTTATATACCAAAAAATTTGAAGATGAAACCAATCTAAGAGCTCATTTTATTTTGGACAATTCATCTTCCATGCATTATCCTGTTCATCAAAATTTTGATATCAATCGTTTGAATAAAATAGAATTTTCGGTTCTTGCCATAGCTGCCCTGATGGAAATACTCAAAAAACAACGCGATGCTTTGGGTTTGAGTATTTATTCCAATGAATATGAATTTTATGCCAAAGAAAAAAACAATCCGAAACATCATCGTTTGTTATTGCATCAATTGGAAAATGTTTTGAATCAATCTCATCAGAAGAAAACCACCGAAACTTATCAATATTTGCATGAAATAGCCGAAAATATTCATCGCAGGAGTTTGATTGTGCTTTTTACTGATTTGTGGGAAGTCAGAGAAAATTCCAACGAAATTTTTGAAGCACTCAGACATTTAAAATACAACAAACATCAAGTAGTTTTGTTTCATGTTTTTGATTATGCCAAAGAATTTGCCTTTGATTTTGAAAACAAAGCCACCAAATTTGTAGATATAGAACATGATACGCATTTGAATATTTATCCCGAACAAATAAAAGCTGCTTATCAAAAGGCGGTCAAGGAATATTTTGAAAAAATTAAAACCGCTTGTTATAAATACCATATTGATTATATTCCGTCAGATATCAATAGAGGTTTTAAGCAGATTATCCTTCCGTTTTTACTAAAAAAATAAACCGAACCCAAAGGTCCGGTTTATTTCATGGAACACTATTTAAAGTATTATTTGCTTGTTATAACTTATAAGTAATTCCTACTTTTAGCAAAGAGATTCCATAGCCCACTTCTGCATTTACAGCAAATTTTTCGTTAAAGAAATATCTACCGCCGGCATGTGCGCCAAAGACTAATCCCGAGCCATCGCTTGCGGAATAATCCAATCCGCTTACTGAACTGGAAGCGGTTTCATTAAATATAAGATAACCCAATCTTACGCCGGCATAAGCTTCCAATTTATCTTGGTCATAAAAATGATAGTTTCCAAATCCACCGATAAATGTGTAGGAATAAGTCCATTTGTAGGTTTCATCCCAATAGGTGTATTTGTAACTAGCAGATTGATAACCTAAAAATCCACCGACGGAAATATTGTCTTTTATAAATTTTTCATATTGAATTTCCAAGGGTGGAATAGTGGTGGAGTATCCGGTTCCCGTGGCATAATAGCCACCGATACCCAATCCGAAATTAATAGCTGAATCTCCTTCCGAAAAATTTTGAGCTTGTGTCAAACTTGATAATAATAGAAATGTAATGAGAACAATTTTTTTCATAATGTTTTGTTTTTTATATTTTTCTCCAAAAGTACGTAAAATTGATGTAATTACTCCTTGAATTTTGTAAAAACACTTTATTAATTTGTAAACATACAAGTATAGTTTATAAAAATTCGTATTATTAGTCTAAAGTTTTATAAGCTTCAATAATCTTTTTAACCAGTCGATGACGGATAACATCTTTATCCGAAAGATGAATGACATCAATTCCTTTGATATTTTTCAATAATCCCAAAGCTTCTTTAAGTCCGGAAATTTGTTTACGTGGTAAGTCTATTTGTCCCGGATCGCCTGTAATAATAAATTTGGCATTTTTACCCATTCTTGTCAGAAACATTTTCATTTGATTGTGTGTGGTATTTTGGGCTTCATCCAAAATCACAAAAGCATTATCCAAAGTTCTTCCCCGCATAAAAGCCAACGGAGCAATTTGAATGATGCCTTTTTCCAGATAACTTTCCAAACGTTCGTGGGGTATCATAGCACGCAAAGCATCATATAAGGGTTGCATATACGGATCCAGTTTTTCTTTCATATCTCCCGGCAAGAATCCCAAATTTTCTCCGGCTTCAACTGCCGGTCGGGTTAAAATGATGCGTTTTACTTCTTTATTTTTTAAAGCACGCACAGCCAGTGCAATACTAACAAAAGTTTTGCCTGTGCCGGCAGGACCTACCAAAAACACCATATCGTTTTTATGTGAAGAAGCTACTATTT
>JALSTJ010000098.1 GCA_026983815.1 Flavobacteriales bacterium | reverse complement strand
CCGCACTCCAAACATTTTTTTTGGCTCATTATCAATGGATTTTGATGCTAAATTAAGAAAATAATGCAAATATTATTTGAGGTCTTTACTATTTTTACAGTATGTAATATATTTTAGTGCTTAAAATGTCGAATACCTGTAAAAATCATATTTACTCCCATAGCATTACAAGCGTCTATAACCGATTGATCTCGTATGGAACCACCGGGTTGAACAATATGCTTAATTCCTTTTTCTGCGGCTAATTCCACATTATCGGCAAATGGAAAAAAAGCATCTGAAATTAAATAAGCTTTACCTATCTCTTGATTATAAAATTCATCAAAATCTTTTGTTTTTCCGTTAAAATCCTGACGTATAAATTCCTTTGCTTTGTTCAATGCCAATTCTGTTGCTACCAAACGATTGGGTTGTCCGGCGCCCATACCCAATAAATAATAGTTTCCGTCTTTTTCGCCTACTATAACAATGGAATTGGATTTTATGTTTTTTATGGTTTTGATTCCGAATTCGATAAGTTTTTTATCCAATTTAAAATTGTTTCTGGTAACTATTTTCAGGTCATCATATAATTTATCATCATAATCTTGTTGTAACAGCGTGCCGTTTATTATACGAAAATCGGGATTTTGGGGTAATTTTTCAGGATTATATGCTACCACACGCAAATTTTTATGATTTTGCAAATATTCCAAAGCATCCGGTTTGATTTCGGGAGCAATTACCACTTCGATAAACTTGCGTTTGCTTCTGTCTTTATTGGTCAATTCGAAAAACTTGACGGTTTCCAATGCCAAAGGAGTATTAAAAGCAATGATGGAACCGAAAGCCGAAACAGGGTCTCCTTGCCAAGCTTTTTGTAAAGCCGTTTTTTGATTTTTTGCCATTGCCATACCGCAAGGATTTGAATGTTTTACCACAACACAACCTGTTGATTCCAATTCTTTAACCGATGCGACAGCGCCCGAAATATCTAAAATATTATTGTATGAAAGTGCTTTTCCATGTAGAAATTCCATATCATGAAAAGTATTATCTACCCCTTTTTGTTGATAAAAAATTGCCTTTTGGTGCGAATTTTCACCATATCTCAATTCTTTTCCGTCCGTATAAGCCAAACGAATGGACTTAATTCCGGTTTCATTATCCATCGTTTGAGCTATCAAAGCATCATAATCAGCTGTATGATTAAATGCTTTTGCCATCATTTTTTTTCTATATTCAAAAGTAGTAGCTCCTCTATTGGCTGTTATTTCATCGATAAAACTTTTGTAATCATCAATGGAAGTTATAACGGTTACATATTTAAAATTTTTAGCCGCCGCCCGTATCATCGTAGGTCCGCCGATATCTATATTTTCAATTAAAGTATCAAAATCTGCATCATTTTTTAAAACTTTTTCAAACGGATAAAGATTACAAACAACCAAATCGATGGGTTCTATACCAAGCGTATCCGCTTCAATTTTATCTTTATTGCGGTCAAACAATAATGCCGATTCAATCTCGAAAGAAATCGTTTTCATACGTCCGCCGAAGGCTTCGGGATTTTTGGTTACTTTTTGAATATCGGTTACGGGAATACCGGCATCTTGAAGTATTTTTTTGGTGCCTCCGGTCGAAATAATTTCAATCCCAAAAGATTGTAAAGTCTTTGCAAGTTCTACAATTCCCGATTTATCGGAAACACTCAACAATGCTTTTTTTATTTTAATATTTTCCATTGATAATAATTTATGATCTTACAGCTTCATCATCCGCAATCAATTTGCGTTTCATTTCCGATATTTCTCGGGTCATTTGCTCTTTAAATTCCGGTATTTGCAAACTTCTGACTGCCGCAAGTGCCGCATTGTCAGGATGAATGACAGTAACAGCAGGTGTATTTGAAGGCATCATCAATGATGAATTTATGTTTAGCATAATATCGGTTTTATCGGAAAATGGCGGACAATTAATAACCGGCACATTTACATTTGCGGCAAGAGCGCCTCCCAAACCATTGGAACGTCCGGCAATGGCAATAATACTGACGGGTTCAATTGCATTATTGATAATCTCTGCAAAATCTACCAAACGCTCACCGTTTTTATGAGCCGAAATAATTCTTTTTTCAACTTTTATATCAAATTTTTCGATATATGATTGTATTTTATTTGCATGATCCAAATCGGATTTCGACCCCATGACCAATGCAACATAACCGGGTTTTATCAATTTTTTTCGTAGTAAATTATGATAGACACGTGTTTTTACCGGCAAATTTCCCCCTTTATATTCTTTTCCGGTAATTATCTTATATATTTCACTATAACGCTTGGATGTTTCCTCTACAATATTTTTTGGTAGTTTCTCCGGAACTTTCCCGTCTTTTTTATGTGCCAACATCCATTGACGGACAAACTCTTTATCGATTTGTTCAGCATTTTCAGGAGATTTTTCATAATCGTTTTTATCCCAAAAACGTGAGGAATCGGGTGTATGAATTTCATCGATTAGTATTAGTTTTCCATCGATTAAACCGAATTCATATTTTGTATCCACTAAAATAATTCCACGCTCCAATAAATATTTTGAACCGAAATCAAACAATTCCAAAGCTTTTTGTTTCATCAACTGATATACGTCCTTATCTGCCAAACCTCGTTCAATAATTTCTTGTTCTGTAATTTCGGTATCATCTTTATCTTTGGTAGTAGGCGTTAAAATGGGATTTGCAAATTTTTGATTTTTTTTCAATCCTTCATCTATTTTTACCCCGCTAAAAATCCGTTTGCCTTTTTGATATCCTCTCCACATTGAACCGGTTAAATATGCACGAACAATCATTTCCACACGAATGGGTTGGGCTTCTTTAACCATACTAACATTTTCGTCAATTTGTTCAATCAAATGATTATCAATGATATGACGGGTTTTGTTAAACCAAAAGTTTGTTAAAGAATTTAAAATGCCACCCTTTAAAGGAATGGCATTGACTAAATTTTTATTGAAGGCAGATATCCTATCGGTAACAACTATCAATCTTTTTTGTTTGTCTATACGGATACTATCGCGCACTTTTCCGGCATGTATCTTATACAGTTGAGGTGAGATAAAATGATATAATGTATTCATTTTTATATTTATTATTAATTGATTTTCAAGAAATTATATTAAATTAGTTTAAATACTTCACAAAAGTAATACGAAAATCAATAGTTCTACGAATTAATTATTAACAAAAAAACAGAACTTATTAACAATGAGTTATTTTAATTCGGAAAATGATTTTTTTACATTACCTTTGCTCAAACCAAAAGCAATGTATAAAAGGTTTTTTCGTCCGTTGTTATTTACTTTCCCGCCCGAATCGGCGCATAATATAATTTTCTCATTATTGAAATTCACTCATCGAATTCCCTTTTTTTCTGTCCTTTTGAGGACTTTTTTTATATCTAAAAACAATGAATATCCTATCGAGTTGTTCGGATTAAAATTCAAACATCCTATCGGTTTAGCCGCAGGTCTGGATAAAAATGCGGAACTGATAGACCCTTTGAGTAATTTCGGATTTTCGTTTATTGAAATTGGTGCTGTTACTCCGCTGCCACAAAAAGGAAACCCTAAACCCAGACTTTTTCGTTTGAAACAGGACAATGCATTGATCAATCGTATGGGATTTAACAATAAAGGGCTAAAAAATGCAGTTAAAAATCTAAAAAAACGGAAGTCGGATATTATCGTTGGAGCGAATATCGGAAAAAACACAAAAACACCGAATGATAAAGCCAATGACGATTATATTAAATGTTTTAATGAGCTACACGACTATGTAGATTACTTTACTGTAAATGTCAGTTGCCCCAATATAAAAGATTTAAAAGAGTTGCAAGATAAAGATGCTTTGTTGGATTTATTGACAAGATTAAAGGAAATAAATACTAAAAAAAGAAAACCCAAACCGATTTTGCTAAAAATTTCTCCCGATTTGACTTGGTCGCAACTCGATGATACATTAAATATAATAAAACAAACAAAAATAGATGGGATTGTGGCGGTAAATACAACTGTGTCGAGAAATAATTTATCACTACCGGCAGATGAAATTCAAAAAATAGGAAATGGAGGATTGAGCGGCAAACCTCTTAAAGATAGAGCGACGGAAATTATCAGGTATATACATAAAAAAACGGATGCCAAACTACCGATTATCGGTGTTGGTGGCATAATGAATAAGCAAGATATGCAAGAGAAATTAGATGCGGGAGCCGATTTGGTTCAAGTTTTTACGGGTTTTGTTTATGAAGGTCCGGGAATGGTAAAAAGGTTCTTGGATAATGGTTAATGCTTAATTGTGAATGGTGAATGATGAATGCTTAATGATGAATGTGTTTAAAAAACGTAACCTCTATGAGATGGCTGGGAGTGTGTCATTAGGTGAAAGGGGAAAGGTGAAAGGTAGAAAGGTGCTTGATGACGGAATGAAAGATGACCAATGATTGAGGTAAAAGCCTTCCTTGAAGGTTTTACAATCCTTCAAGGTATGCAGACAAGCAAGAAGCAAATGATAGAAATTGAAATGTTTTGATTGAATAATTGATAATGAAAAAGTTATATATAAATACGATTTTGAATAATAAAATCCAAAATGTTTTGGTGGAGGAAGACATTATCACTTATATCGGTAATGATTTTAAATCGGCTGATAAAATTATAGATGCTAAACACAGCTATATTATGCCGGGTATTATTGACCCGCATACACATATCAGAGATATGGGACAAGCCGATAAGGAGGATTGGCTGTCGGCTTCAAAGGCGGCTATGAAAGGAGGAGTTACGATGCTTTTTGATATGCCCAATACAAAACCGCCAACGGTGGACTTAAACACTTTAAATCAAAAACGAAAGGCGGCAAAAAAATCGCTTGTAAAATATCGTTTTAATGTGGCAGCTACTAGCGTAAATTATGATAAAGTTGTAGAAATATTGCAATCAAAACCCGATGATGTCGCCGCCTTGAAAATGTTTTTTGCCGGTAGTAATTCAAATGAGTTTGTTAATGATTTGGAAGTGATAAAACGCTATTTCGAATTGTCTTTGAAGTTTGATATTCCCGTAATTATTCATACCGAATGGCAAGACTGCGTTGCAAAATATTCTGCTGATTTTTCAAATCCTACAATTTTTGACCATAACCTGATGCGCCATCGGGAATGTGCCGTAAAGGGAACGGAAATAGCTCTAAAATTAGCCGGTGAAATCGGGAATAAAATTGTGAATGCACATACTTCGGTAGCAGAGGAATTGGATTTAATTCGTCAGTATAAGAAAAAGGTTAATGTTTTTTGTGAGGTTACTCCTCACCATTTGCTTATCAATGAAGATATTTTGGAAAAAGTCGGGAATTTTGGTAAAGTCAATCCGCCTTTGCGAACATCAAAAGATAATGAAGCACTTTGGGAAGGGATAAATGACGGAACCGTTGATTTTATTGGAACCGACCATGCGCCGCATAAAATTTCGGAGAAATTGTTGGCATTTGATAAAGCTCCTTCGGGTTTTCCCGGACTTGAAACCAATCTGCGTTTGATGTTAAACGAAGTAAATAAAGGAAATTTAAGTTTGAAAAGATTGATTGAATTGACTTCGACAAATGTAGCACGTGTTTTTGATTTACAGGCTTATGGAAAAATTGAAAAAGGATATTATGCCGATTTTATTTTTATAAACTTGGATAAAAAATGGGAGATTAAAGCCGCAGATTTTGAAAGTAAAGCAAAATATACACCATTTGAAGGATTTACGGGAAAGGGAGATTTGATTATGATAAATTGATATTGGATTATTTAACAAAACTAATAAAAACTTAATGACAAGAGAAATTTTTATATTGGAATTGCATAAAATCGGAGCAATTAAATTTGGCGAATTTGTTTTAAAAAGCGGACGTCAATCGCCTTTTTATTTCGATTTGCGAGATATGATTTCCTATCCCGATTTGTTGAATGCCGTAAGTGATTTGTTAGTAGAAAAAATAAAAAATATCGATTTCGATTATATTTCAGGAATTCCCTATACCGCTTTGCCAGTTGCTTCTTTAATATCAAATAAGCTCAATAAACCATTGATATACATTAGGAAAGAAGAAAAATCCTATGGTACAAAAAATCTTATTATCGGAAAATATAAAAAAGGGGGGAAATGTTTGTTGATAGACGATTTGATTACTTCCGGCGAAAGTATTTTGGAAACAGCGGAAAAGTTTGAAAAAGCCGGTTTAAATATTACGGATGTTGCTGTGATTATCGATAGAAGTGCAAATGGACAAGAGATATTGGACAAAAAAAATTATACACTTCATTCTTTAATCAATTTGTCCGAAATTTTGCAAATTTTAAAAGAAAATAATCGTTTGGATAATGAAAAAATTGAGCGAATAAACAATTTTGTTTTTAACCCTACTACTGAAAATACAGAAGTAAACCCAAATAGATTAACTCAAAAATTATTAAGGATTATCCATGATAAAAAATCACGTTTGGTTTTATCATTGGATGTAAGTTATCAGAAAGATTTTTTTGAAATTTTGGAACAAACAGCCGAAAATATTGTGATGTTGAAAACACATATAGATATTTTAAATGATTTTGATGAAAAATTCATTCCAAAACTTTTAAGTCTTGCAAAGAAATACAATTTCATGATTTTTGAAGATCGCAAATTTGCAGATATAGGAAATACCGTTCAAAAACAATATCGGGAAGGTATTTATAAAATAAAAAATTGGTCGGATTTTGTTACGGTTCACGCAATCCCCGGAGAAGGAATTTTGCATGGTCTTTTTGAAGAAACCGACAATAAAGCGGGTTTTTTGTTGGCAAAAATGTCATCAAAAGCCAATTTAATGAATGATAATTATACCCGAAAGGTTTTTGAAATGGGAAAGAAATTTCCCGATTGGGTTTCGGGATACATTGTTCATGCCAATAGCGTGGATGAATTGAAAAGATTGAGAAAAAAAATACCAATGCACCAGCTTTTATTGATGCCGGGCGTAAAATTAAACAAAGGAAATGATAATTTGGGACAACAATACACAAGCATTGACGAAGCAATTGAAGGAGGTGCCGATTTGATTATCGTAGGACGCGGAATTATCAAAGCCAAAGACAAGCGGAAAACGGCAAAAGAATATGCTTCTATAAGTTATAATTTATCAACGGAAAAGAGTAGATAAGAAATTAATGTATAATCAAAAAAAATAGAATTAAAAAAAATGAAAAATTTAATTTCGATGCGTGATGTCGGCAAAAAAGACATCCTAGAATTATTAGAATTAGCCGAAAAAATTGAAACCGGAAAAATCAAACCCGATTTGTCGGGTAAATTGGGGGCATTATTGTTTTTCGAACCTTCGACCCGAACACACTTTTCGTTTGATACCGCTATAAAAAAATTAGGCGGTCAAAGTTTTTCAATGTCCGGAACTTCATCTACTTCCGTAAAAAAAGGCGAAACATTAGCCGATACATTGATGACCATCAGTCAATATGCCGATTTTATCGTAATGCGACATAAAGTTGAAGGAGCAGCAAGATTTGCTTCCGAAACCGTTGATATTCCGGTGATCAATGCGGGAGACGGAACAAATCAGCACCCGACACAAGCTATGTTGGATATGTATTCCATTAAAAAAACACAAGGAACATTAGAAAATTTGACTATTGCTATGATTGGCGATTTACGTTTGGGAAGAACGGTTCATTCCTTGGCAGAAGCACTCATTCCTTTTAAACCGAAATTCTATTTTGCTTCGCCCAAACATCTGCAAATGCCTCAATATATCAAAGATGAATTACTGGAAAAAAATATTGAATTTGAAGAAATTGAAGATATAAAACCGATTATGCCCCAATTGGATATTATGTATGTTACACGTATTCAAAAAGAACGATTTGCCGTTTTGGAAGACTATGAAAAAGTAAAAGACGCGTATATTGTTACACCCGAAATTCTTTCAAATGTAAAAGATAATTTTAAACTGTTACATCCGCTTCCCCGTGTAAACGAAATTACCGTCGAGGTGGATGATATGCCTTATGCTTACTATTTTCAACAAGCAAAAAACGGCGTGTTTATGCGACAAGCCATTATTACAAAATTGATGAATTTAAAATATTAAAAAAATAAATTAGCTATGGTAAAGTCCTTGATTTTAACCGGATTTGGTATTAATTGCGAAATTGAAATGGGAGCCGCCTACAAAAAATCGGGGGCAGATGTAAACATCGTGCATTTTAATGATATATTAAACGGTAAATATAATTTACAAGGTTTTGATATTTTGAATTTTCCCGGCGGATTTTCCTTCGGAGACGATATAGCTTCCGGTAAAGTTATGGCAAACAAGATAAAATTTAAAAAAATGTCCAATGGAAATACATTCATTGAAGAAATAATGGATTTTATAAAAAACGGAAAATATATTTTAGGCGTATGTAACGGTTTTCAAATTCTTACACAATTGGGACTATTGCCGCACCTTCAAGGAAATTTAGAACCCGAAATTGCATTGATACATAATGATTCTCAAAAATTTGAAGACCGCTGGGTTTATTGTAAAATCAATCAAAATAACAATTCTCCTTTTCTGAAAAATATCGATATTTTGCCATTACCCGTAAGACACGGAGAAGGCAAAGTGGTTTTTAAATCGACAAAAGTAAAAGAGCAACTATTAAAAAATCAACAAGTTGCCTTGCAATATTGCGATAAAGAAGGAAATGTAACCGACCGATACCCTGTCAATCCAAACGGTTCGGCATTGGGAATTGCGGGAATTACCGACAGCACAGGTCAAATATTGGGTTTAATGCCTCATCCGGAAGCTTTTTTGAGTTTTTACAATCACCCGAATTGGCCGCAAATGAAAAAAAACGGAAATATTTTAGAAAGAAAAAAAACCGGACAAGTAATATTTGATAATATTGTTTCCACCATTCAAAAAAATAAAAAAATATTAAAATGAAAGTAGCAATCGTAGGTAGCGGCGGAAGAGAACATGTTTTGGCTTGGAAATTTGCCAAAGAATTGTCTTGGAAAAATGTTTTTACTATTCCCGGAAACGATGGAATCCCCAACAGTTATCCTATGGATATTAATGATTTTAATAAAATTGAACAATTTTGTTCTTTGCATAAAATCGAATTGATTTTTGTAGGAAACGAACAACCGCTTTCAAAGGGAATTACGGATTATTTTGCAGATAAAAATATCAAGGTTTTTGGTCCCGACCAATTGGCGGCACGTCTGGAATCGTCCAAAATATTTGCTAAAAAATTTATGAAAAAATACGGAGTATCAACAGCCGAATTTGAAACCTTCGATAATGTTGATGATGCCGAACAATATATTTTAGATAAAAACGGAAATTTAGTTATTAAATTTGACGGATTGGCGGCAGGCAAAGGTGTTTTTGTTTGTTCATCCGTTAAAGAAGCTAATGAAGCCCTTCAACAATTACAAAAGACCTATGGAAAAAATTTTAAATTCATAATTGAAGATAAAATTCAAGGAGATGAAATATCCATCATCGGGTTTACCGATGGAAAAACCGTTAAAACGCTTAAAGTTTCACAAGACCATAAACAATTATCAGTAGGAGACAAAGGACCCAATACCGGTGGAATGGGTGCTTATTGTCCGGTTGAAATCGATCAAAAAATATTGGATGATATACAAAAAAATATCATTTCTCCAAGTATTTACGGTATCCGAAATGAAAAAATGAATTATAAAGGGATAATATATTTCGGAATAATGGTTAAAAACAACAAATCTTATCTGTTGGAATATAATGTTCGATTTGGAGATCCCGAAGCACAAGTATTATTACCTTCACTTCAAACAAGTATGGTGGAACTTACAAAAGCTTGTTTGTCGCAAAATTTGGAAAAAATCGATCTGAAATTCGCAAAAGAATATTTTACCGATGTTGTATTGGTTTCCAAAGGATATCCTAAAAAATACACCACAGGAAAACTAATTGAAGGACTCGAAAGCATTGACCACAAAGATTTGCTGATTTTTCATGCGGGAACAAAAAAAATAAATAACCGATACTATACCAACGGCGGGAGAGTTTTAAATTTGGTTGGAAGGGGTAAAACTTTGGAAGAAGCATTAAAAAAAACATATAATGCCGTAAAAAAAATCAATTTCGAAGGAATGTATTATAGAACAGATATAGGAAAAAGAAAAAATCAAGAACTTAAATATGAAAAATAGGCAATTGAAAAAAATCATCATATTTATTTCGGGACGCGGTTCAAATATGAAACGTATTATTGAAGAATGTCAAAACGGCATACTAAAAAATATTGCTTATCCTGTTCTGGTTTTTTCCGATAATCCCGATGCCCAAGGTTTGAAAATTGCCAATGAATCAGGCATTGCAACCCAAACCATCAATGCCAAAGAAAGAAATAAAAATGAATTTAATAAACATTTGATGGAACTCTTGACTTCTATTGATTTTGATTATATAATTTTAGCCGGTTATATGAAAATATTAAATCCCGAAATCGTAAAAAAATATAAAAATAAAATCATAAATATACACCCCGCCGACACCAATATACATCAAGGATTACGAGCTTACAATTGGGCATTTGAAAACGGATTGAAAAAGACAAAAATAACCGTTCACTACGTCGATGAAAACATTGATACGGGAAAAATTATTGCACAAAGAGAAGTGGATTTATCCGGCTGCAAAACTATTGAAGAAGTTGAAAAAAGAGGACTGGCGGTTGAGCATGAATTTTATTCGGAAACTTTAAAAAAAATATTTACCAATTCAATATAAAAAATTATGTGTGGAATTATAGGATTTACCGGTAACGAAAAAATTGTAGGAGACTTAATGTATGGTCTATTGACTTTACAACATCGCGGACAAGATTCTGCGGGGATTGTTACCTTCGAAAAAATGTTTCATACCAAAAAAGGAATGGGTTTGGTCAATGAAGTTTTCAGCCAAAAACATTACGAGCGATTACAGGGAAAAATAGGCATCGGACACGTTCGATATACTACACACGGAAGCAATTCAATAGAAAATGTTCAACCGATTATTACCAATTTTCCCTATGGGCTGGCAATGGTTCATAATGGAAATGTTACCAATTTCAAAGAGATGGAAAAAGCTCTCTATGAAGAATATCATGTCCTGCCAAATTCAACCAATGATTTGGAAATTTTGCTCTATACACTTGCAGCCGAATTAAAAAACAAGGATTTGAAACACCTGAAAACCAAAGAAATTTTTGATGCCGTAAAAATTACGCAACAAAAAGTAGAAGGAGCTTATGCAGTTATTGCAATTATTGCGAACCACGGACTTTTGGCTTTTATGGATCCCAATGGAATTCGTCCGTTGGTATTGGGGAAAAAAGAAAATAACGGAAGTGTTTCGTATGGATTTGCTTCGGAAAATATAACTTTTGATCATCTGGGTTATGAAGTAGTTAAAGATTTGCAAGCAGGAGAAATTGTTTTTATCGATAATCAACTGAATATTCATACCGGTATCGGTCATAGAAAAGAACAACATTTTTGCGTGTTTGAGTATATGTATTTTGCACGGGAAGACAGCATTTTTTACCGAAATAACGTAGCGGGAAAACGCGTAAGATTAGGACAAAAAATCGCAAAACAATTCAAAGAAAAAGGTCTTAAACCCGATGTTGTAATTGACGTGCCCAACTCGGGATTTTTTGCCGCATCCGGTTTAGCCGAAGCGCTGAACGTTCCCCACCACAGAGGTTTGGTCAAAAGTAACTATATCGGAAGAAGTTTTATTGCTCCCGAACAAAAAGAAAGGGAAAATATTGTGCATAAAAAATTAAATCCCATTAAAAAAGCCATCAGAAACAAAAAAGTGGCGGTAGTGGACGATTCGATTGTAAGAGGCACTACATCCAAACGTATTGTAAAAATTTTGAAAGATGCAGGAGCCAAAGAAGTCTATTTTGTATCCGCTGCTCCACCTGTTAAATATCCTTGTGTTTACGGTATAGAAATGTCTATTAAAACCGAACTGATTGCCAATAAAAAAACAAAAGATGAAATTAGAAAATACATTGGAGCCGATGAACTATTTTATTTTGATTTGAATGAATTACCCGATGTTTTTGATAAAATAAAAATTTGCGATGCTTGTTTTACCGGTAATTATCCGACAAAAAATATCAATAAAGTTCTTAAAGATATAGAAAGCGAAAGAAAAGAAAACAAAAAAATATAAAAAAACTCTATAAATTTTTTGACAAATGAAAAAAAAATTAAAAGTTGATCCCATCAAAAACGGAACGGTTATAGACCATATAACCGCCGGAAAAGCTATGCAAGTCATAGAATTGCTGAACCTGAATCATACCAAAAGTCTTATGATGATAGGAATAAATTTATCCAGTAAAAAAATCGGTAAAAAAGATATTATTAAAATCGAAAATCGTGTGTTAACAGATGACGAAGTCAATAGCATTGCTTTGATTTCTCCCGAAGCGACTTTAACCATCATTGATAATTTTGAAGTGGTTAAAAAGAGAAAAATCCATTTACCCGAAAAGATATCAAAATATATTATCTGTCCCAATCCCAATTGTGTTACCAATATAGAAAATGTTACGACCAAATTTCTTATTAAAGCAAACAAAGCCGTTGAAGTAAAATGTGAATATTGCGAAAAAAAATATTCTATTGAACACGTAAAGTTTAATTTTTAAAAAGTTTCATTAATGTCCAACAATAAAAATCAATCATATAAAACCGGCGGCATCGTCATCATCGATTTTGGTTCTCAATATAACCAATTGATTGCCAGAAGGATAAGAGAACTTGGAGTATATGCCGAAATTGTTCCTTATAATACCCCGATAGAAGATGTTTTAAGCACCCGCCCCAAAGGTATCATACTCTCGGGCGGTCCGTCATCGGTTAATGATAAAAATGCACATCTGATAGACAAAAAAATTTATGAAACAAAAATTCCGGTTTTGGGCATTTGCTACGGAATGCAATTGACAACACATTTGTTGGGAGGAAAAGTTGTTCAAGGCAAAATAGGAGAATACGGAAGAAGTGAATTTTATAAAGAAACAGACCATATTTTATTAAAAAACATCCCCGAAAAATCTACCGTTTGGATGAGCCATTACGACGAAGTTACACAACTTCCGCAAGGTTTTAAAAAATTAGGTTCTACGAAAATTTGTATAGCCGCCATAGCTAATGATGAAAAGAAAATCTATGCTACTCAATTTCATCCCGAAGTGGCACATACCGAATTTGGCACTCAAATAATTAAAAATTTTGTAATTGACATCTGCAAGGCGGACAAAAATTGGAATTTATCCGGTTATATTGAAAATGAAATTAAAAAAATAAAAGAAATTGTAGGCAATCAAAAAGTAATACTGGGATTATCGGGAGGAGTGGATTCGTCGGTTACGGCAATGTTAATACACCAAGCCATAGGAGATCAACAGACTTGTATATTTGTAGATACGGGTTTGCTACGAAAAAATGAAGTGGAAACCGTAATGAAAACTTATGCCGAAAATTATCAAATGAATATCAAAAAAGTAGATGCTTCCGAAGAATTTATCAATGCGCTAAAAGGCGTTAAAGAGCCGGAAGAAAAGAGAAAAATCATCGGTAAAAAATTTATAGAAGTTTTTAATCGTGAAGCCGCCAAAATATCCGATGTAGGTTTTTTGGCACAAGGAACTATTTATCCCGATATCATTGAATCCAAGTCGGCAAAAGGAGGTCCTTCGGCTACTATAAAATCACATCACAATGTAGGTGGACTTCCCGAGAAAATGCATTTAAAACTACTGGAACCCCTAAAAGAATTATTTAAAGACGAGGTTCGGAAACTGGGGGTAGAATTGGGCATCCCAAAAAAAATGATTATGCGACATCCTTTTCCCGGACCCGGATTGGGTATTCGGATATTGGGAGAAATCAGTAAAGAAAAAATTAAAATTTTGCAAGAAGCCGATGCTATTTTTATAGACGAATTATACAAAAACAATTTGTATGATCAAGTAAATCAAGCTTTTGTAGTGCTTCTACCGGTTAAATCCGTAGGAGTTATGGGAGATGAACGCACCTATGAATATACCGTCGTTATCCGCTCTGTTAATACAACGGATTTTATGACGGCAACCTGGTCTCGTTTGCCATATCATTTTTTGGATTGGGTTTCCACACGAATTATAAATGAAGTAAAAGGTATCAATCGGGTAGTTTACGATATCAGTTCAAAACCGCCTGCCACCATAGAATGGGAATAATTTTTTATCAATGTTTAAAATAAAAACAAATGAATACATTAGAAGCAATATCACCAATAGACGGACGATATAGAAAAAAAGTAGAAAGTTTAGCCCGATTTTTTTCCGAATCGGCTTTGATAAAATACAGAGTATTTGTAGAAATAGAATATTTTATCGAGTTATGTAAAATCCCCTTACCACAATTGAAAGATTTTGACCGGACAAAAATTGACGATTTGCGACTGATTTATAAAAATTTTGACTTGAAAGACGCCCGGAAAATCAAAACTATTGAAAAAATTACCAATCACGATGTAAAAGCGGTTGAATATTTTATCAAAGACAAATTTGATGAAATGAAATTATCACAGTTCAAGGAATTCATACATTTCGGTTTGACTTCACAGGATATAAACAATACGGCTATTCCATTGTCGGTAAAAGCGGCAATGGATGTTTACAAGCAAGAAATAAAAAATTTGATAAAAAAATTACAAGAATTATCCGATGAATGGAAAAACATTCCGATGTTGGCACGAACACACGGTCAGCCGGCATCTCCCACAAAATTGGGAAAAGAAGTGGATGTTTTTATCGAACGTATTCATCAACAATTAAAATTGTTAGACCAAATACCGATAGCGGCAAAATTCGGAGGAGCAACAGGAAATTTCAATGCTCATTATTTGGCTTATCCCAATATCGATTGGAAAACTTTTGCTCGAAACTTTGTTGAAAAAACTTTGGGATTGCACCATTCTTTTCCTACTACACAAATTGAGCATTACGACCATCTTTCGGCTCTTTTCGATGCTTTGAAACGAATAAATACCATCTTTATCGATTTAAACAGAGATTTTTGGACCTATATCTCAATGGGATATTTTAAACAAAAAATCAACACAGGCGAAGTCGGTTCGTCAGCGATGCCTCATAAAGTAAATCCCATTGATTTTGAAAATTCGGAAGGCAATCTGGGAATTGCAAATGCTTTGTTTGAACATTTATCGGCAAAACTACCGATATCACGGTTACAACGGGATTTGACCGATTCAACCGTAACAAGAAATATAGGAGTGCCTTTTGCCCACACCATTATCGGTTTTAAATCCACTCTCAAAGGTTTGAATAAACTATTGATAGACAAGAAAACAATTGATAATGATTTGGAAAACAATTGGGCGGTAGTTGCCGAAGCCATACAAACTATTTTGCGCAGAGAAAACTATCCGCAACCTTATGAAACTTTGAAACAATTGACCCGAACCAATAAAAAAATAACCCAACAGTCCATTATCGATTTTATTGAC
>JALSTJ010000097.1 GCA_026983815.1 Flavobacteriales bacterium | reverse complement strand
TGTCCAAAATTCATCCGATATTGAGAACTGCGGCATTGCCTTCCGAAGCTATTTCCAAAAAACGAACAAATATTTCGGTAAGGATTGGAAAACCCATACAAGTAAAGGATCAGCAGAGTTTTGCTAACTACAATTTGCTGGGTGATTTTATTCGCAAAAAAACCTATATTCTTGCTAAAACTTTTGAAAAAAGAAGGGATTTGTCATTACCTAAATTGACCAAAAAAGAAAAAAAAATCAAAGAGATTATTCCACCTATTGAGCAAAAACTATTGAAAAGTGATGTTCAAAAAATTGAAAAAAAAGATCTCCTGTTTGAAAAAAACGATTATCAAATTTTTTTATCTGATGCCAAAGAAATTCCCAATTTACTACAAGAGATTTATCGGCTTAGAGAAATAACTTTTCGTTTGGTAGGAGAGGGGACCGGTGAAGAAATGGATGCTGACAAATATGACAAATATTATAAGCATCTGATTCTATGGGATAAGAAAAACAAAAAAATTGCTGGTGCTTACCGCATGGGATTGGGAAATGAAATTTTTGACAAACACGGGATCAAAGGATTTTACTTAAGTGAACTTTTTACCTTCGACCCCGAACTTTATGATATGATGAGTAAATCCATAGAAATGGGACGCGCATTTGTGGTTCCCGAATATCAACAGAAACCCTTTCCTTTGTTTTTGTTGTGGCGAGGCATTGTCCATACTTTACTGAGGTATCCCGAACATGAATACCTTATCGGACCCGTGAGTATCAGTGATAAATTTTCCAATTTTTCAAAATCATTGCTCATCGAGTTTATGAAATCAAATTTTTATGATGCATATACTGCTCAATTTGTTAAACCCAAAAAAGAATTTAAAGTCAGACTAAAAGAAAAAGATAAAAAATTTATTTTTGAAGCAGCGCAAAACAACCTAAACCGTTTTGACAAACTCATCGATGAATTGGAACCCGGATCCCTGAAAGTTCCTATACTTCTTAAAAAATATATCAAACAAAATGCTCGTTTGATTTCTTTTAATGTAGATCCCAATTTTAACGATGCCATTGATGGTTTAATGTATATCAAAATTTCCGATTTACCCGAAGACACCGTCAAACCAGTTTTAGAAGAATTTGAAAATCAATTTAATGAAAATAAAAAATCTTGATTTGCGTTACATTTATAGCATATATGAACCAAAATCTATGAAAAAAACTTTTTTTTACTTATTACTTTTCTTTTCAATGATCATTTCGGCTCAATCCAATCGATGGATTGATTTCTTTTCTTATTTAAATGTGCAACAAGTGGTTATCACTGACGGACAGCTTATCGGAAAAGCTGAAAATGCTTTTTTTAGTCAGGATTTTCAGAATCATGAAATTGAAAAATTTTCAAGTATCAATGGACTATCAGGAGATCCGATATCCAAAATATTTGTTCATAATGGACTTAAAAAAACTTTTGTTATCCATACAAATGGATTGATAGAAATTATCAACCAAAATAAAAAAGTTAAAAAAATTGCCGATTTAAAATTTAATTCCTTTATAAATGATGACAAAAAACATTGCAATGCGATTATCAATCATGGAAACTTGTTATATTTAGCAATGGGTTACGGAATTTCTGTTTTTGATTTGCAAAATAATGAATTTGGTGACACTTACTTTATTGGGACCGGTGGAACACAAACAGAAGTAAATGATATTGAAATTACTTCACAAGATATTTTTGCTGCCACCGAGCAAGGATTAAAAAAAGCCTCATTGTCTAGCAATCTCATAGACTTTAACAATTGGGCTGATATAAGTATGGGCAACTGGAAACACTTGGTTTTTTATAATAATAAGATATTGGCTTCAAAGACCTTTGATTTGTATGAAATTTCAGGAAATAATACCATTTACAAAAGAACCATGCCTAAACCTGTTATGGATATGAGTGCGGGAGATTTTTTGAATATAGTTACTTCAAACATGGTGTATCTAACTGATGAAAATTTTACGGATTTACATACTTTTGCTGCAGTTGATTACAACAATTTTAAAGCCAATACTTCATTGGATTTTCAAGGAAAACTTTATATAGGCACACAAGAACATGGAATTTTGGAAATAGATATAAATGGTAATAATTTCAGTAGTATAGCACCCAATTGTCCTTCTTATAACGATCCTTTTGGTATAGATGTCAAAGATGGACAAATTTGGATGGTTTACGGAAAACATGGTCCGGCATTTGCCCCTGCAACCAGAAAAAAAGATATCAGCCATTATACCGGAACTCAATGGCATAATATACCTTATAATGATTTTCAAGTTCCAACTCTTTGTTATGTCCAAATAAATCCTTCCAATCCCAATGAAGTTTTTATATCTTCGGCATTAAAAGGGTTGCTTAAAGTGGTCAATGAAAATCAATTTACCCTTTATGATGATACCAATAGTACCTTGCAATCTTTTACGGTCAATAATAATAAACAAACACGAGTTTATGCAATAAAATTTGATGCAGAAAATAATTTGTGGGTTACCCAAACCAATGAGCAAACCAAAAATGATAATATCAAAGTGTTGAAAAATGATGGAAATTGGGGTGTATTGCCTCTACAAGGTATCTTTACAAATTCCAGTTATTTTACAGATGGTATTCGCGCTATGCAATTTGATCAAGATGGAATTTTATGGTTGGGGACAGTTTATAAAGGAGCTATAGGTGTAAATACCCAAACCGGACAAACTGTATCCATTTCAGCAGGTTTCAATAATAATAACTATACATCAATTTATGGTTTGGATATTGATAAAGATAACACACTATGGGCAGGAAACTATAATGGGATACGAATAGCTTCCAATCCTTCACGAGCTTTTCAAAATCCAGACGAGGTGGAATTTCATCCCATAAAAATAGAATTTGAAGGAAGTGTGCAGTTGCTTTTGGAAGGACAAGAAATTTCCGTAATCAAAGTGGATGGTTCCAATAACAAATGGATTGGAACCTCTTCCAATGGTGTTTATTATGTAAGTGATGATGGAAAGAAAACCATTTATCATTTTACTGCAGAAAATAGTCCTCTACCTTCCAATGAAATTTACGATTTGGATATTGACGGAAAATCCGGAATTGTTTATATAGCCACCGGAAAAGGCTTGATTGGTTTCAAAGGAAATGCAACTGAAGCAGGAGAAAATATGGATGATGTATATGCTTTTCCAAACCCCGTAAATATGAAAAAACATAATTTTGTAACCATTCGAGGATTGATGGAAGATATTCACGTCAAGATAGTAGATGTTGAAGGAAACCTGGTCTATGAAACCAAGTCCAAAGGAGGAAGTGTGGATTGGGATTTAACTGCTTTTGGCAGATATAAAGTTTCTTCGGGAGTTTATATTGTTTTATTAACCAATGACGATGGCACTCAAACGCAAACCACTAAAATTTTGGTAATAAAATAAAATTTCTTATGCTAATTAAAACCCAAGCTTTTTTACTCTCGGTAATAAAATATAACGATCATGATGCCATTGTAAAAACTTATACAAGAGAAGCCGGTTTTTTGACATTTTTTATCAAATCATTATATAAAAACACAAGAAAAAATCTGAAGAAACCTTTGTTTCAGCCCAATTCCATTCTTAATATTGTGGCTACTCATCGTCAACAAAAAACCATGGAATATATCAGAGAAGTTTCGATTGCTTATCATTATAAAAATTTATTTTTTGATTTTGATAAGCTCAATCAAAGTACTTTTTTAAGAGAAATTTTAATCAATGTTTTACAAAATGATAATCAACCCAATCTACAATTATTTGATTTTATCGTTCAATCTTTCAAAAAAATGGATCAACAACCTATGGATCCTGATTTTCATATAAAATTTTTGTTTCAATTGACCGGTTATTTAGGTTTTTTACCGGATTTTGAAACACAAGGTGAATATTTTGATATTGCTGCAGGAATTTTTACTTCAGATTTATCAAAAATTAATAACTTTTTTGATAAACAACAAACTTCGGTTTTTTATAAAGTTTTAGGTATGATTTTTGCTTCAAAAAAATTAGAAAAATTAAGTAACTTTGAACGCCAAATAGCATTGAAATTAATTTTGATTTATTATCAATTTCATTTGGAAAGTTTTAAAGAACCAAAATCCTTACAAATTCTAAACGATTTGTATGAAAAATAAATAAAGATTATATGATAAAAAAATTACTCGGAATATTTCTATTTTTAGGATTTTTTAATATCTATGGACAATATATTCAAGTAATTGATATGGAAACCACATTTCCTTTGGAAAATGTTCGTGTAAGTAGCCCAAATAAAAAATATCTTTTTCATACAAACAGTGATGGTTTGGTCAATATTAGAAATTTCAGAAGAAGAGACACCATCATTTTTTCACATCCTGAATATGAAACATTTAAAACAACCAAGCGAGAGATTTTGAAAAATGGGAATGTTGTAGAGATGATCAAACGTTATCAGAAATTGGATAATGTAATTTTATCTGTTTCCCGAACAAAAACAAAAAAAACAAGTATTGCCGAGCAAGTAAAAATCATTGATAAGATAGAAACCATGAAAATTATGCCAGCTACCGGAGCCGATTTGTTGGAGCTGACCGGAAGTCTGCTGGTTCAAAAATCACAAGGAGGTGCCGGAAGTCCTATAATCCGTGGTTTGGAAGCCAATCGAGTACTCTTGGTATTGGATGGAATTCGTTTGAATAATGCAATTTCCAGAACCGGACATTTACATACTGCAGTTACTATCAATCCGTTGATTCTTGACAGAACCGAAATTATATACGGACCTTCCTCAATATATGGTTCAGATGCTTTGGGTGGAGTAATCAATTTTTATACCCATACACCTATTATTAATAAAAATAAACAATTTTCCAGTCAAATTCTTGGACGTTATGGCTCTGCTAATAATGAAACTACTTTTCACTTTAATACCGAAATCAGCCAACCGCGTTGGGCTACTTTCTTTGCCATGACTTTTTCCGATTACGGCAATATCCGAATGGGAAAGAATAGATGGCATGGATATGACAATTGGGGTAAAGTCCCATTTTATTCAGAAAATAACGATTATTATTACTCCGATACGCCTACCGAAAATACAGATTTAGACATACAACCTAATACCGGTTTTAAACAAAAAGATTTTTTCAATAAAACTATATTCAATTTTGGAAAAAGAGATAATGAATTTTTATTGGAAACCCAGTATAATTATACAGGAAAGGTCAGTCGATTTGATAAATTAACTCAATTGAAAAACGGAAATTTGAAATTTGCTGAATGGTATTATGGACCTGCCAAACGTCTGTTAATCTCACCACAATTTTTATTGAATTTTGATAAAAAATGGTTAAAAAATATGCATATTGTTTTGGCTTATCAAAATTGGGAAGAAAGCCGTATTAAACGAAAATTCAATAGTTTGCAGAGAAATTATCAAATAGAAAATGTCAAAGTATTTTCTTTGAATGCAGATTTTAATACTTCTTTTTCAAAAACTAATAAATTATCATACGGAGCTGAAGCCTATTATAATCTGGTTAATTCTACAGCATACAGCAAAAAATTAATTGTCAATGGAAACAAAATCACCGGTTTGGATAATGGACCCGAAATCCCAACCCGATATCCTGATGGAGGAAGCAACTTTTTGAGTATGGCTCTTTATGGAAATTATCGTTTTAGAGTTTCATCCAAATCTTTTTTTAATACCGGTTTGCGTTTTACCCAAACCAATATGCATGTAAAATGGGATGATAACACTTTTATTGTTCTTCCTTATAATGACAATACTTTGGCAAATTTTGCATTGACCGGAAATATTAGTTATATTTATAGACCTGCTAAGAGTTGGAAAATGGATATCTTATTATCATCCGGATTTCGTTCACCAAATATTGATGATATCGGGAAAATTCGTGAAAAAAACGGTAAAGTTACAGTTCCTAATATATACTTAAAACCTGAATATGCATACAATGCAGAATATGGTATAGTGAAATATTTTAATAATCAAAATTTTTCCATTTCCGCCAATGTTTATTATTCTATGCTCCTTAATTATATTGCCCGGTCAAAATTTGAGTTACAACCCGGCGTAACACAGATAATTTATGATGGAGAATGGGCAGATACTTATGCCAATGTGAATAATGGCAAAGCAGAAATCTATGGAGGTTCATTAAACTTGGATGGTAATATCAATAGAAATTTTAATATTCAAGGAGGAGTTTTTTATACCAAAGGAAGAATGATTGATGCTCAAAGACCTTTACCATCCATTCCACCTGTTTTTGGGCATGTTAAAGTTGGATATAAGTTCAAAAGACTTGAAACTTCTTTGCTATATAAATTCATGTTGGAAAAACCTACCGGTGAATATGATATTATTGGGGGAAAGGACAATATTGAACAAAGTCCTATAGATCCCATAACGGGCGAATATGTTGGTTTTCCTCAATGGCATACGCTCAATTGGTATGCAGATTATCATTTAAACAAAAATTTTAGTTTGAATATCGGCGTTGAAAATATTTTTGATGTGCATTACAAAGAGTTTGCTTCGGCAATCAGTGGGCCCGGCAGAAATTTTAAATTTCAATTATTAATAAAAATTTGATATGGAGCATCCCATTACGCTCGGTGAATTTATTATAGACCGACAGTCGCATTTTCCTTATTCTACCGGAGAATTAAGCAGTTTGCTAAATTCAATCCGCTTAGCTGCCAAAGTAGTTAATCACGAAGTAAACAAAGCCGGACTCGTGGATATTATTGGCGCGGCAAATAATAAAAATATACAAGGAGAGGAACAGCAAAAACTGGATATTTTTGCCAATAAAGTTTTTATACAAGCTTTAATAAACAGAGAAATTGTTTGCGGCATTGCTTCGGAAGAAGAAGAAGATTATATCAATATCGTTGGAAAAAATCATGATAATACCAATAAATATATCGTCTTGATGGATCCCTTGGATGGTTCATCCAATATTGACGTTAATGTGTCCGTTGGAACTATTTTTTCAATTTACAGAAGGAAAAGCCCTGTTGGAAAACCGGTTACTTTGGAAGATTTTTTACAACCCGGGACCAATCAGATAGCTGCCGGTTACGTAATTTACGGAACTTCTACCATGTTGGTTTATACCACCGGACACGGGGTTAATGGTTTTACCCTCAATCCCGCTTTGGGCGTTTTTTATTTGTCCCATCCTGATATGAAATTTCCGGATCAACCCAAAATTTATTCCATTAATGAAGGAAATTACAGGCATTTTCCCAAAGGTATTAAAAAATATATTAAATATTGTCAAGAAGAAGAAGGCGATCGTCCTTATACTTCACGATATATAGGTTCATTAGTCTCTGATTTTCATAGAAATGTTCTTAAAGGCGGAGTTTATTTATATCCGGATTCGAGCAGATATCCTCAAGGGAAATTGCGTCTGTTATATGAATGTAACCCCATTGCTTTTTTAGCAGAACAAGCAGGAGGGAAAGCTTCCAATGGAAGAAAACGAATTATGGAGATCAAACCTAAAAAATTACATCAACGCACACCTTTTTATGTTGGAAATGAGTGTATGGTCAATAAAATAGAAAAATATATCAAAAAATATGATGGATAAAACAAAAAAAGAAATCAAAGAATTACATGAAATATTTTTGAAACATCCCAAAATAACAACCAATAGTAAGAATGTCAGTGAAGGAGATATTTTTGTAGCTCTTAAAGGTGAACGTTTTGATGGAAACCGGTTTGCACAAGAAGCTTTGGATAGGGGAGCGCATATTGCGGTGGTGGATGATAAAAAGCTCAATCCATTGAAAGAAAAACGTTTTTTTCTCGTGGAAGATACCCTTCAAACTCTACAGGATTTGGGAGGCTATCACCGCAATTATATCGGGATGCCTTTGATAGGTATTACCGGAAGTAATGGAAAAACAACTACCAAAGAATTGGTGAATGCTGTTTTATCACAAAAATATCATACACAAGCCACTTACAAAAATTTAAATAATCATATTGGAGTTCCCTTGAGTTTACTTGATTTCCATGATGATATTGACATTGGTATCATTGAGATGGGATCTAATCATTTTGGAGAAATTCAAAGATTAACCGAAATAGCCAATCCTGATTTTGGGATTGTTACAAGTATTGGAAAGGCACATTTGGAATTTTTTAAAGATATAAACGGTGTAAAAAAGGAAAAAGGTGCTTTGTTTGAATATTTAAGGAAGAAAGAAGGTATTGGTTTTGTAAATTTTGATGATGAGCATATCAGAGAGATTTCCAACGAGATTTCAAACTTTGGATTTAGTTTTTCAGACAATCCTAAAGCGCAAATTCAATTAAAAGATATTTCTACCAGCCCTGAACTCAAAATTCAATTAAATAATACCGAAATCCAAACTCATTTAACCGGAAAATATAATTTAAGCAATATTGGTTATGCAATTACAGTGGGAAAATTTTTTAATTTAAGTAACCAACAAATCAAACAAGCATTAGAAAATTATGTGCCTAAAGATATGCGCTCTCAAATCATCGAACAAGATGGAAATCTTGTAGTATTGGATGCATATAATGCCAATCCAACCAGTATGCTAGCAGCTTTGGAAAATCTTGAAAAACTTCAAGGAAAAAGAAAAATCGCTATTTTGGGTGATATGTTCGAGTTGGGAAAAAATACTGCACAAGAACATCAAAAAATTGTTGATTTGGCGAAACAAAAAGGTTTTGAAACCTACTTAATTGGAGAAAATTTTAAACAAACGAAATCCGATTTTAAAAAATATATCAATACATCCGAATTCATTTCACATCATAAATTGTCGGATTTTTCACCTGCAACCATTTTGATTAAAGGTTCTCGTGGAATGAAGTTGGAGGAGATTACATAAATAATGTGAGTTCGACATAAGAAAAAATTATTTATTTTTAATAAACTTTTGATTTTGTAATACAGCAAATACTACAATTGATATTTTTTTAAGTAAAATGAGATGATTTGCCACATAAAACAACAAAATGTCAGTAAATTATTTCTTTGTATGTCAATTTGTTAGTGACAATGCCATGTTGTCTATAAAATCCTTATCGGAATTGATTTTGATAGGTTTTGTATGTAAATCAAAAAAATAAATATTATGGAAAGAGCATATAAAATTTTAGGAAAAATCGATAACTGGTGGTTGCCATTTTTGGCAGGATTAATCATGTTTGTCGTTTCATTGTTAATGGTGTTTTATCCCGGCTTTGCATTTGCCGGATTAGCTGTATGGTTTGGATGGATGTTATTTGCAGTCGGTGGTTTTAACTTTGTTTTTGCTGTAAAAAGTAGAAAAGTATTTACCGGTTGGCTTTGGTATCTGTTTTTAGGATTATTGGAAATGGGATTGGGAGTTGCTTTATTATTCCAGCCCGCTTTGGCAGCTGAAGCTTTAATTTTATTCTTAGGATTCTGGCTGATGTATGTTTCTATTATGCGAATTGCATTTTCTTTTGCTTTGAAGCAATTAGGAGATAAAAATTGGTGGTGGACTTTGCTTGCCGGAATCATAATGTGGTTTTTTTCATTCTTGATTATCATTAATCCTATTATCGGAGCATTTAGTGCAGTATATTTTGTTGCAGTTCCTTTATTCATCGCAGGAGTTTTGGCGATGTCATTTGGTTGGAATTTGAGAAAATTAGATAAATTTGAAATTGATTTTTTAGAAAGAGAGGAATAGAATTATGGTTGAATTAATTATTAAAAACTTAAAAGAAGTTGAAGAAACTTCAAGAAAAGAATTTGAAGAAATTTGTAAAGAAAAAATTGAATTTTATCAAAATTTATTCAAGAAATATGATAAGGATTTAACTTTAGAAATTATTGTTAATAAATCTGCAAAAACTTATACAGTAAGTGCATCTATCGCTTTGAAGAGCAAAAAGATTTTGTTGGCAGAAGAAAATAAAGATATTTTAAAAGCTTTGAATCGTTTGATGAAAGAATTTAAGAAAGCAGTGAAACGACAATATGAACTGGAAAGAAAAGATTACGAATACAAAAGAAAAAATCGTAAAAAGAAGTAGCAATTCAAGATATGCGGCTGGCAAAATTTGCCCGCCGCATATTTTTTTAAAGAAAATTATTGTTCAAAAAATTTAAACGGGACAAGTGTTATCCGTAGCGATAAATTTTCTATGGGAATGGGGGATGCATAGCTTCCCAAACGATAGTAAACTCCAAAACCCATACTGCTCAATAAATGATAAAATTCCAAACCGGTTTCTCCCAATCCGTATCTCAAATCTTGTATGCCGGCATATCTGTTTTTATCCCAACCGAATCCCCATGCATAAGCGCCGGTGAGCCGGATATCTATCTTTCTATGAGCCGAAATTTTGATTCCGTTGATACGATGTGATAGATGGGCAGATACAAGAAAATTATTGACAAATTCCAAATCCTTTACGGTTTCAAAACGATATAAATCATTTACATTGATATGCTTCCAAAATGACCCTGAACCATAATCATTGAATGAAACTTGATAGAGTTGGGATAATCTCGGATTGAGGATGCTTCCCCCGGCTTGAATTGCTAAATCGGTATAATCCAAATTTCGGTAATTCTTTCTGAATATTGCCTGAATTTCTCCTCGTAGAAACTGACGATTATCTATTTGAAAATTCGGAAGGTTTCCTTCAATTTTTAAAAAGAATTTTGGGTATTGATCTTTTATTTTTTGTCTTCCAAAATCGCTTAACATAAACTGACTTCTAGGTTCCCATGTCAATTGAGCTTGAATTCCGGTTACATCATAATCTTTAAATTCAATTTCCCCATAATGAAAAGGAATCTCATGTTTGGTATGATTCTCAGCATGATAAAAATTCATATTCATCTGAATATGAGAACCAAACAATGTTTTAAAATTCAATTGATACCGGTCTGTAAAAGTATAATATTGATAAGCAAAATGATTGTCAATTTGTATAGTTCCTGTTTTGGTATTCCAAAACCCAAATTGAGCGTCTTTTGTTAAATCATGCATAAAGGACAAGCCGATATATATCTGATGTTGATGATTGATTTTGTAAAATGCTCCTGTAAAAAATTTAAAGTCTTTATCTTTGAAACCATATGCAGCATAGGTTTGAAGATAAAATTTTCGCGATAATTTTTCATTGGTTTTTCCTCCTAATTGTAAGCGAAAACCTTCATACTGATTAAAATCCATAATTTTCATCAAATTCAAATCAAAAAATGAAAGTGGATAATAACCCTGAATGAGTTTACGCATTTTCAGTAATGCCAAATCGGCTTTATTGGCTTTAAAAACCGAATCCATATATTGATAGGTATTGACTTCTCTACTGTTAATTTTTCTATATCGATTCCATAAGCTATCAGGTTGTTTCATAGCTTTTTCATCCAATTGCAAGTTGTATAGAGGTTTTTTAACTTCAGGAGGATTAAGAAGAATATCTGAGTATTTTCTGATAATTTCTGCATACATTACATCATCAACAGTTTGTGGGTTGGTATGACTTACTTTATCAGATTTATTGTTAAATTCTAAAGTAGCTCGGTTGCCCAATAAAATACTATTACTACCTTTTGCCTTTTTGATAGTAGCATGATTTTTTATGGGAAACCAAATATCATATTTAGGGATGTATTGAAAATTTTGAGTAGATTTCAATTCAATTCCTTTATATGAATTGAGTGTCATTCGAGCAATGGCAAAGCTTTTTGCATCTACAAATATACTTCCGACAATCAAAGGTTTTTTGGTATTTTTATAATTTATTTTAAAAACTTTCCGGTTTTGGATTTGCAAAGTGTCATCTATTTTATACTGATATTGTTTGAGAGACAATTTGGAAACCGGTCCCAGATATTTATTGAATAAGAATAAATAATAATCATCATAAATATTGACATCGGAGAATTGTAGTTGTAATAATTCATAAAAAGGATTTTTTAAACCTGCCGTTTTTAATGCTTTGATTTTATGTGATATTTTTCCGGATTTCAGAATATTTTGAGAGATATTCTCCATTATATATAAATCCTTGTTTTTGAATTCTTTACAAGAATTATACATGGACGAATCAATGATTACTTTGGGTTTTCCTTCATGATTGTATCGGATGGTATCTATGGAGCAATTCATAGAATCTCTATTGACGGAAACCAAAAATTTAAAATAGGATGTATATGATGCTTGATTGAGTTTGTTTCTATAATCGTTATTTTTTTTGTGGGCAATAAGTTTTTTTAGAATTTTGATTGCCGGATTTTCAACTTTAGCGGTAAGCACAACTTCGTGAAGAGTCTCTTTGTTTGGTTTTAAAAGAATATGATAAAAATTTTTTGAAGATTGTATCTGTATTTTTTGGGTTTGATATCCAATAAATGATACGACAAAATATCCCGAATTCTGTTTGGGTATTTTTAAAGAAAATTCACCATTAAAACCGGCTGTTGTTCCGTGGTTTTGATCAAAATAAACATTGGCAAAAGCTAATGCTTCTTTGGTATTAGCATCTTTTACAATACCTTTTATAACGTTCTTTTGTGAAAAAACAGATAAATGAAGACTTATAATTAGAAAAAAAATATGTATTTTCATGAAAATTGAATTTTTTGTAAATATAAAAATAAAATATATTATCAATACAAATTGTAATATGTGAATTAATTATTGCTTTTTATTAAAAAAAAATCTTTTTTTGGGTATTATATTTAGTTTTTTGTATTTTTTTTAGATTAACAATATAAAAAAGTATGATAATTAAAAAAATATTTTTATATTTGCTGCGTTAAATAGATAATTAATTTAATTAAAATTCAAAAATTATGAACAAATCTCAATTAGTTGATGCTATGGCTAAAGAAGCCGGCATAAGTAAAGCAGCAGCAAAGAAAGCTTTAGAATCTTTCTTGGGTAACGTTGAAAAAGCCCTTAAAAAAGGAGACAAAGTTGCTTTAATCGGTTTTGGAACTTTTTCTGTTCAAGCTCGTAAAGCAAGAGAAGGTAGAAATCCTGCTACAGGAAAAACTATTAAAATTCCCGCTAAAAAAGTGGTTAAATTTAAAGCCGGATCTGACTTAGCTAAATCCGTAAACTAAGAATTTATTATAACCTTCTTACAATGAAACTGTCTGGAATAATTTTATTTCAGACAGTTTTTTCTTGTGTATGGAATCTTTTAAAGCCAAGCTTCTGATAGCTACCCCAGAATTATTGTCTGATCATATCTTTAGTCAGTCAGTAATCTATATCGTCGAACATTTTGATGGAGCAATGGGTTTTATTATTAATAAACCTTTGGATCTCAAATTGGTAGATAATCAAAATAAATTTCCTTCGGAATACCAGGTGTGGGACGGTGGACCTGTCAATACGGAAAGAGTATATTATTTGCACAACAAACCCGAATTGTTTCAAGATAGTATCATAATAGATAAACTAAGCAAAATAAGTTTGGGTAATAACAATCCCGAAGATTTCAAAATCATTTTTAATCATACAATTAATCAAGAAAATATAAAATTTTTCAGAGGTTATTCTGGCTGGGATAAAGGACAACTTGAACGGGAAATTCAAGAAAAAGCTTGGTTTGTTTATAAAAATCCTATTGATATCTTTAATATAAATACCAAAAATCTTTGGAAAAAATTAATTATTGAAATTAATCCTCAGAATATTATTTGGAAAAATGCGCCTTTGGATCCTAATTTAAATTAATTTCTTTCATCTTTTCCCCAGAATAATTTTTTTTGCAAGGTTTTGATGAAGGTATTATCTTCAAATTGAACCAATTGAATTTTAAAATTGGCTAAAGAAACTTCCAATTCCGTTTCCAATGGCATACTATAAACCCTAGAATCCAATGAGATTAAATATTCGGGCTCTCGACTATCGACTTTTAAACGAATTTTAAAATTATTGGGAATAATCAAAGGTCTTACTGTTAAATTATGTGGTGCAATAGGGTTGATGATGAAATTTTCGGACTCGGGCATGACAATTGGTCCGCCACAACTTAATGAATATGCTGTAGAACCTGTAGGAGTGGATATAATCAAACCATCTGCCCAATAAGTTGATAAGTATTCATTATCCAAATAAGCATCAATACTGATCATAGCTGTAGTATTTTTTCTATTGACCACAAGTTCGTTTAATGCAAAATTTAATCCGTTTAAAACTCCGGTATTGGGATGGGCATGAACCGCTACAAGATTTCTTGAAGAAAGCGAATAATTTCCATCAAAAAATTCATACAGATATTTTTCCAAAAGCTCTTTTGGAACCGTAGCCAAGAACCCCAATCTGCCGGCATTGATACCAAAAACCGGAATATTTTTATCACGAATAAAAGTTACAGCTCGCAGAATAGTACCATCTCCGCCATAAGTAAACATTACTTCTATTTCGTCCGATAAATCTTCATAAGAAGAAAAAGTATCAAATTTAGGATAACTATCCAGTAAATATTCCGTTCCTTCAGATAATTTGGTTTGATGCCGAAGCAATTTGTTGTAGAAATCCTTTTGAAAAACAATTTGATATTCTTTTTTTAATAATATATCCAGTAGTAGAAGTAAATAAGTAAAGGACTTTTCGGGTCTGTAATATCCGTAAACGGCTACTTTTTTCATAAAAAGACGATTAGATGACAAATATACATGAATTTTTTTGCACATAAAATTACTTATGATAACTTTTTATATCAAGTAATTGTTTCTTTTTGATTGCAGATGACATTCTGACATAAAAAAATATATAAATCTGACAAAAATTAATAAAACTATAAAAAAATAAATTTGGCATAGTGATTGAGCTTGAAACTACGAACAAAAAAATTATTAATTATGAGCAAAGCAAATAAAATTATAGGTATAGATTTGGGAACTACCAACTCGGTGGTTACTGTTCGTGAAGGAAATGATACGGTGGTAATACCCAATGAAGAAGGAAACCGAACAACTCCTTCGGTTGTTGCCTTTACTGACAATGGTGAAATTAAGGTGGGAAATCCTGCCAAACGTCAAGCGATAACCAATCCGAAAAAAACCGTTGCTTCCATTAAACGTTTTATGGGAAATAAATATTCGGAAGTTCAAGACGAAATCAAAAGAGCTCCTTATAAAGTGGTGCAAGGTCCTAACGATACTCCACGTATCGAAATTGACGGTAAACAATATACGCCGCAAGAAATTTCGGCAATGGTGTTGCAAAAACTGAAAAAAGCCGCCGAAGATTATTTGGGACACGAAGTTAAAGAAGCGGTGATTACCGTTCCGGCTTACTTTAACGATGCGCAACGTCAAGCAACAAAAGAAGCGGGAGAAATTGCCGGTCTTAAAGTTCGTCGAATCATCAACGAACCTACGGCTGCCGCATTAGCTTACGGATTGGATAAATCCGATAAAGAGAAAAAAATTGCCGTTTTTGACTTGGGAGGTGGAACTTTTGATATTTCCATCTTGGATATTGGCGACGGCGTAACCGAAGTTTTATCTACTGCCGGTGATACACACTTGGGTGGTGATGACTTTGACCAAAGAATCATCGATTGGCTGGCTGATGAATTTAAAAAACAAGAAGGTATCGATTTGAAAAAAGATCCTATGGCGCTTCAACGTTTGAAAGAAGCTGCCGAAAAAGCCAA
>JALSTJ010000096.1 GCA_026983815.1 Flavobacteriales bacterium | reverse complement strand
ATGGAAAATCGCAAAACGGTGGCATTACAATCACATTTGGATATGGTTCCCCAAAAAAACAAGGACAAAACACACGACTTTGAAAAAGACGGCATTGATATGCTTATCGATGGCGATTGGGTAACTGCCGACGGAACAACCTTAGGCGCTGATAACGGTATCGGAGTGGCTGCAATTATGGGATTATTGGCATCCAAAGATATACCCCATCCTCCGCTTGAAGCCCTTTTTACCATTGATGAAGAAACAGGAATGACCGGCGCACAAGAATTACAAGAAGGAATTTTGGATGCGGAAATTATGCTTAATCTCGACACCGAAGAGGATGACGAGTTGGATATCGGATGTGCCGGTGGAATTGACATTTCCGCTACCGGAAATTATAAAACCGAAGCTACTCCCAAAGACCATAAAGCATACAAAATTCACGTGAAAGGATTAACCGGAGGTCATTCGGGAATGGATATTCATCTTTATCGTGGAAATGCCAATAAAATTATGAATCGCTTGTTGTATAAAGGTGCTCAAAAAGGGTTAAGAGTTGCAGAAATTCATGGAGGCGGATTGAGAAATGCCATTCCGAGAGAAAGTGAAGCTGTTGTTGTTCTACCCAATGAGCAAGTCGATGAGATAATAAAGGATTTGAATTCATTGGGAAATATCATTAAAGTTGAACAAGAAAAACAAGACCCCAATTTGGAAATTATCATACAAGAAACCGAATTTCCTAAAAATATAATGAATAAAGATGCACAGGAAGCATTGATTAAAACCGTATATGCCGCTCATAACGGGGTTTACAGAATGAGTCCCGATATTGAGGATTTGGTGGAAACTTCCAATAATGTAGCACAAGTTCGGGTAGAAAACGGAGAAATTCAAATTGAAAATCTGACCCGTTCAAGTGTTGAAAGTACCAAAGAAGATTTGTCCAATGCGCTGAAATCTACTTACGAATTGGGTGGTTTACAAGTAAAAATGGACGGCTCTTATCCGGGTTGGAAACCCAATCCCAATGCCAAAATATTATCAATTATGACCGATTTATACAAAAAATTATACAAAGACGAACCCAAAGTCGTGGCTTGTCATGCGGGTTTGGAATGTGGAATTATCAAATCGCATTATCCCGATATGGAAATGATTTCCTTTGGTCCTACTATCCAAGGCGCTCATTCTCCCGACGAAAGGGTTAATATACAATCGGTTCAAAAATTTTGGGATTATCTCAAAGAAACTTTAAAAAATATTCCCGAAAAAAATTAAGATTTTTAAAAAATGCCGAAAAATTGTTTTCGGCATTTTTTATACTCCATCAGTTAAAACAATTTTTGAAAAAAATCCGTATTTTTACAAAAAATTAATTTTTATGCTCATAATTGGTATTGCCGGCGGCACCGGTAGTGGGAAAACTACGGTAGTCAATCAAATAGTCAAAGAATTTAATAATGATGATGTAGGTATCATTTCACAGGATTCCTATTATAAAGACAATTCGCATCTGTCATTGGAAGAACGAACCAAAATAAATTTTGACCATCCCCGAGCCATTGATTTTGAATTGCTTTACAAACATCTAACAGACCTGAAAAAAGGAAAAACCATTGAACAACCTGTCTATTCATTTGTGCAACATACACGAACAGGCGATACTGTGCTTACACACCCCAGAAAAGTGATGATTGTTGAAGGAATTCTGATTTTCAACGACCCCAAATTAAGGGATTTGTTCGATGTCAAAATTTACGTTCACGCCGATTCCGACGAAAGACTCATTCGTAGGGTAAGAAGAGATATTACCGAACGCGGAAGAACTGTTGATGAAGTGCTTAGTAGATATCAAACCACCCTTAAACCTATGCACGAACAATTTATTGAACCCACCAAAGCTTATGCCGACCTGATTATCCCGAATGACCGTCGAAATAAAGTAGCTATTGACGTGATTATCAGTTTGATAAAAAATAATGTCTAAAATGAAAATTTCCAAAAAATATATCAATAAATTCAGTATAGCCATTGCATTTTTTTTGCTATGGATATTTTTTATCGATGTAAATTCTTTATTTTTTCAACAAGGATTGAATAAAGAAATAAAAAAATTGGAGGAAAAAAAATCCTTTTATCAAAAAGAAATTCAAAAGAAAAAACAAGAACTCAAAGACCTTAAAGACGAAAAAAATTTGGAAAAATACGGACGAGAAAAATTATTGTTAAAAAAGAAAGATGAAGATATCTATTTAATCGATTCAAAAGAAGAAAAATAATGCCCGATTTTAATGAATTCAAAAAAATATCAAGCCAAGAATGGAAACTCAAAATCCAAGCCGATTTAAAAGGTGCGGATTATGCTTCATTGATTACCCGCACACGTGAAGGGATTGATATCAAACCCTTTTATCATTTTGACGATTATAAAAAATTCAAGATGCTATCGGGAAAATCATTTGTTATTACACAAGAACTTGTAGTAGCGGATGAAAAAATTGCCAATAAAATTGCTCGTAAAGCTTTTGATAAAGGCGCCGAAACTTTTCGTTTGATTACAAATAAAAAATTTGATTTTAAACTACTTACCCGAGAACTCGATTTTTCAAAACTTATTTTCAAACTCAATTTTTTAGATGAAGATTTTTTTAAAAAATTATATCACTTTACCAAAGGCAAAGCAATCATTTTAGTCGACCCGATAGGACATCTTATAAAAACCGGCAATTGGTATTACAATAAAAATAAAGATTTTGAAATTTTAAAAAATATTCAAGGATTTGTCCCGACGAATTTTCCTTTTATTGAAGTGGAAACCAATCATTTGTTGAATGCCGGTGCAACCACTACCCAACAAATAGCTTATGCGCTGTCCCAAGCTGTGGATTATTTGGAAAATTTGAAAGAAAATCATACACCTGCTTTATTTTTCAACTTTGGGATAGGCAGTCAATACTTTATAGAAATAGCCAAGTTCAAAGCTTTTCGGTTTTTATGGGAATTGATAGCAAAAGAATATACAACCGAAAACAAATATATCATTTATTCCAAGCCCGGTATCAGGAACAAATCGCTTTTGGATCCCTACGTTAATATGCTCAGAACCACTATGGAATCTATGGCGGCAATTCTAGGTGGAACCGATTTCATTTCCAATTTACCTTATGATATTTTCTTTAAAAAAAGCAATGCTTTTAGTGAAAGAATTGCTCGCAATCAATTGATTATTCTAAAAGAAGAAGCAGGTTTCGATAAAGCCTTAGCAAGTGCCGAAGGAGGTTATTTTACGGAACACTTAACCAATGAATTGGCACATAAATCCTTGGGATTATTCAAAAATTTAGAAAAAGGTGGAGGATTTACCGAACAATTATATCAAGGAAAAATACAAGAAAAAATTGCTAAAAATGCCGCCGAAGAACAACAAAAATTCGATGAACAAAAATTGATATTGGTAGGGGTAAATAAATATTTTGACG
>JALSTJ010000095.1 GCA_026983815.1 Flavobacteriales bacterium | reverse complement strand
GGTATTAAACTTATATAACTGATACCTAGTGTATAGATAGAAGCAATAAAACGGTAACTAAGCTTTGACCATCTTTTTATATTCATCAGCAGTAAGTAAATCCTTTAAAGATTCACTATCTTTTATTTTTATTTTGATGATCCAACCTTTTCCGTATGGATCTTTATTTATTAATTCCGGTTGATCTTCCAAAGATTCATTAATAGTCAATACTTCGCCGGCAACAGGCATAAACAAATCGGAAACTGTTTTTACTGCTTCAACTGTTCCAAAAACTTCATCTTTGTCCAGTTCTTCTCCTTCCGTATCCACATCCACATAAACAATATCGCCTAATTCACGTTGGGCAAAATCGGTAATGCCTACAAGAGCTTCATCTCCTTTTACCTGAATCCACTCGTGTTCTTTGGTATATTTTAAATTTTCGGGTATATTCATTTTTTTAATGATTTTATATTGGCAAAAATAGAAATGTTTTTTAATAAAAAAAATGTTTTTTTGAATAATCATTCTAATTTCCAAAACTATATTTCAATGTAAATCCTCCTCTAATATTGGTAAAAGGATAATTAGTCGAAATAGCAAATTTTGAATATGAATGATTATAAAATAATATAGCCGATAAATTTTTGGTCAAGGCGTAATCTGCCGAGAATTTCAAATTATACATTGTTTGACCGGCGGTAATTTGATTATTATTGTCGGACAAGGAACGTATAATAGTGATATTATCCCTGATAGATGCATCGATTTTTAATATTAAATCACTGGTAAATGATATTCTTCTTCCAGCCAAATGCAAAGGTAAGGTTATATCTTTTAAACGGTAACCAAGCCCTACCACATATTCCTTCCCTGCAACTTCGGACAAGGTATAATTGTTCAAATTCAAAGATATGGCTCGGTCTTTCTTTAGAGCTACATTAAGTTTCAAAGAATTCTTCATTTCCATATTAATTTTAATCAATGGATTGAATGCTTCCGTCAAGGTTACATTATCCATTACATAATCAAAATAGTAATTGTTGGCAGCATCTCTTGCTCCTGGATTATTAAATGTTTGTAAATTGTTACTAAATTGATTAATTGTATAATCCGATTTATAACTGTGTTCAATCGAAAGATTTTTGAAAATATTTTTTAAGAAACCTTTTCGTGCCAAACCGGAAATTTTTACTCGCCAATTGGGAATCGGCCAAGTCTTGAAAGGTGATAATCCTACTTTTTGGGGATCTTGATCCATATAACCCGAAAGAAAAGAATACAATACCACTTCGGTTTGTAAAGGTCCGTAACCATCGGGATAACCTGTAGCGGGCACCGGAATTCCTCTGGCTTGTGCCAAACGTCTGGCAACTATCAGTCGATTATCTAACATACGTTGATACGCGGGACTATTTTGTAAAGATATATTTTCAAAAGCTGTTTTTGCCAATACGGTTGAAACAGAATGGCTTCCATTCGTAGTGGGTAACAAAGGATGATATTGATTTCCGACAGCATTAAATTGTTCGGAAATATTTTCCATAAATGATTTTTGTGCTTTCAGAGTAACCGTAATACTTTTAAAAGGTTTATACATTCCTTGGAATGATAATTCTTCTGTATAAGTATTCAAATAGGGTTGATTAAAATCAGGATATTGTGTCAACCAGCCACGTTTAGCTGCTTCATAACGGATATTATCATCATTCCAACCCAATGCAAATGGCACACTGGGATTAAGTGTCCCTGCAAAGCCCACCGACTGTAAATAACCCGGAAGCATAAGCCCGTTGTTTTGCCTGTAATTGACTTTAAAGTTTTGGAAACCTGTTATTATTTGCAAAAGATGACCTACTAATTTTCCACTAACTCCGGGTTGAGAATAATCTTTTGTTGTCTTTTTCTTGGTTTTATCTTTCTTTTCTCCTTTTCCATTTACTTCTTTTTTATCTTTTTCTTGTTCGGGTTTTTGAATTTTTTTCTTAGACCTTCTACTTCTACGACTTTTGCCTAAAAGTTTATTTTTTAATTTAGTAAGTCCAAATTCTCTATAAAACTTACGCATATCAAACGATGTATTCAACTGATGCGAATTGGAATTTTGTATGGTATTTCCCAAATCATAACCATTGACATTTGCCAAAGCATCTGATCGACGTTGCCATTGATATGTTCCATTATAAACATAGGTTGAATTAATAAAACTTAAAAACGGTAATTTTTTCAATGGTAAAGTATAAGATACATTGATATTTTGGTTATGAATTAAAGGTGAACCAATATCAAAAAAATCGGTCCAAAGCGTATTGTTGTAATCCGGTGAACCATCGGGCAAAAGATAACTTCTCACACTTCTGTTATGCGTGATACCAAAAGATGTTGTAATGGATTTTGTTGGATTATAATTAACGGTATAACCCCAATCAAATCGATAATCCCTATTTTGCAAAGGTGGTATTTCCAAACCATAATCTTCAATTTGCCTAAAATGCATATTATTGAATCTCCTATTGATGTTTGATGTAATTGTAACGCTTGAAGGCACCAAATTAAAATTAAAATCCTTGATAAATTTCAATTTTTTTGATTTTAACTTTTTTGATTTTTTAAAAGGACTAAAACTTAAATCTTTGAAACTATAAGAATAATTCATTCCCAATTTAGCAGTTTGGTCGGAATTGGATTTGATTTCATAATCGGAATGATAGAGCTCATTATAAGCAAAATCAAAAGTAAAATTTTCTATATCATAAAAATGATGTTTTGACGGTTTTGAAGCTTTGGTTTCACCATTTTTAGAGACCTTGTTGTTTTGCGTTTGATTACTGTAATTCTTTTTCACTCCGGACAAAGTTATTCCTCGATGTCTTTTGTAGGATTGTGCCACCTCCAAAATAGAATCTTTTTCTTTGCTTGAAGCAATATCCAAACGGGATTGTAGAGGAATATCCCGCCATATCGGATCATATTTAGGTCGGATAAACTCTTCGGAGATGGTATAATTTACCGGTATATTTACATTCCATTTTTTGGGTAGTAATTTGCCAACATTTACTGTAGTATTAAAATTATAATGCTTGGTATCTTCCAGATTTCTTTCCATAGGACCTTGTTCCAAACCACCAAAACCTTCTGTAGAAATTCCTCCGGTAAAAGATAAAGTGGCAAAATCAGCCAATGATGCATCCATATTGGTGTTGGCTGCCCATCCGCCTTTATTTTTCATTTCGGACAAACGCAATTCATTAAACCAATACTCTCCACAAATTTTATGAGATGCATTGTTTCTTACACCCACCATAATCACTTTAACATCTCCAAAATCAGGATTCCCCTTTATCCCGATTACCAATGGATTGGGTTTTCCGGCAGCAGTAGGATCCAAATCACTTTCATTGTAAAATACACCTGTTGAAGAAGCCCCTATACTATTGGTTTCGATTAATTTGAGTTTGATTTTATTCAACAAATCCAATTTTAAATCAATTCGATTTTCCAAAGGCCAAATCTCTTCGGGATCAGAAGTTCCGAAAGGCGTAACTTTAAGTGGAATTCTAACTTCGTAATAATTATCGGTTAAATCATTACCAAACCTAATAAACCCTTCAGCATCACCATCTTGCAAAGGTGTTTGTCCATCTATTTTTTCAGCATGAATAAACATCTCCAAACGTTTAAATTGACGCATATCCACGCTATTGTATTTATAAACTCCTCTACCATCTTTGGGTTCTAGACCACAAATTTTTAGAGATAATGCCTGTTCATTTAAACGAATATTGGAATTTTGCTGAGAAACCTGTTCGCGTTCAATGCCCGGGGGCAAGACATAAGGAATCGGCTGGCGATTGAAATTATCTTGAATACTTACAGAAGATGATTCAATAGTTGTTCCATCATCATTAGGATTGGGATCTCCGGGGTCCAAAGTCAGTTGATATTTTTTCCAATCACCACGAACCAAATTTAAAGCCGCCAAACGTAATACCAATCGATCTTCTTGAAATCCGGTTAGATACATTCGCATAAATTTTATGGAACGAAAATCGGTAATATTTCCAACGACATTTGAAAAATCTTGAATGGGTATTTTGAGTTGTATCCAACGCGAAGTTTGTTGTCCCTGATTAGGTAAACTCACTGTTTTTTCACGTATATCCGCAACATAGGGATCATTTACCGTCATATTAGGTTTAATATCAATTGCATATTCAAAATAACTTTCAATAGTGTTCATTGATTGGTCTCTATCGACATCCTCGGTATCGGGAAAGGTGTTATTGGAAGTTGTATTATTATTGGTATTGGTATTTGCTACATCAATAGGTGTATTTCCTTCGGTCCCGTTAAAGTTTTTATATCTTTCAATAATTCCTCCTTGTCCATCTAAGTAATTCCGATAATCATCACCCGCGGGGTCATTGATAAATAAATTTTGTAAATTTCCAGGCAAACTATTTAAAAAAGAGGCATAAAAAACTTTTTCTCTATTATCAGGAAGTCCATCCAAACCTACATCTTGATTGGGACGTTCATTCGGATCATTAGAAAAAGCATAAACCAATGATTGATGAGCCGGAACTCTTGCAATATTAGTAATAACTGTATTGTTATCACTTCCATCACCCGGCAATCCGTTTTCATATTGCTTGCGACCATCATGAAGAACATCTTCACTCATATATCCAAGATCTATATATAATTTTCCACCCGGTGGCGGTGAAGGATTATTAAAATAAGGATCCATCACCCAAAGTTCTATATATTCTACATTGGCTTGTTCAAAATCATTGGTCTGCAAATACCGCATAATACCACCCCAACGTTGTTGAGGATTAAGAAGTTTTCCAGTATTGGGATCCAAATTGGTGTCAAAATTATAAGGACCTCTTTCAGTAGGATAGAAAACCAGATTCAGTGGATTTAAAGTTTTCGGATATCCTGAAGGAACATCTTGATCAAAAATTTCATCTATTTTTATTTGGCGGGTTTCTTCCTTTGAAATTTCATTAGCATCAATTCCCGATGGTGCGTTATTGGAATAAAAAACAGGATCAATAACAAACCATGATAATTTGGCTCTATTTTTACCTGCATTAGGGTCATCTAATAAGGAAGATTCAGGAAAACGAGCAGGAACACCCGAAAGATGCCATGCTTGTGGGGAACGTAAATCTATAAAAGTTTGCGAACCTTCAAAATCTTCTACATAAGTGGTGCTTCTGCCGTTTACATCGGATACTTTTGCTAATCCGGGAAATAAATAGGCTGCTTCGGCTTGAATGGAAAAATTGGATTCTGCATCACTTTCTATATTCGGCAAACGGTTTACCCAGCGGGTCAAGAATGGAACTTTTGTAGAGTATCTTCCATTAAAACCTATTAAAGTATTGTTCAAGGGTTCATTTCCATAGTTAGATTTCCAACTCAATGGTTTTTCTTTAAAAGACATATAGGTTCCTCCCAAGACAAAATTATCATTGAACTTATGTTCCACATTAATTCCTTTGAAAACTTTGGTAGTCTGCTGAAAAACACTGTTTTGTTCAACTGATACTTGCACCGGAACATTGGATGATTTTATTGAAGGATTAATGATATTTACACGCCCGATTGGATAATTCACCACATAATCTACACCTTCTACAAGGGTCCTTCCTCCTGCGGTTACCGTAACCGAACCTCTGGGAATATTAAATCCTCCGATAGGAATTCCATCACCACCCGAAGTTTTGTATTTTCCTTTCAAAATAAATTTATTTTTGGAAGTAAATTGTTCGGCTTGGGTTTTGGACAATTGATACAATTCATTGAAAACATAATGCTTTTGATTTTCATTCCAAGTTGCCGGATTGTTATAATCTTCAGAAGCGGAAAGACGCAGTTTTTCAAATAAATATTTACCAAAGGGCTCTGTGGATGTAAAGATAATACGTCCTTCACGCGGATCAATGGTTATCCCGGGAACAAAATCAAAAAAACCATCTCCTTTGGGAATGGGATCATTCTGAAAATTCAAACGGTCCATATTAAAAACATTCAGCAATATGCGCTGATCCACATCAGCTGGCAGAGCCGTTCCATTTATGCCGGTGATATAATTCAATGGCGTTGGATTTACATACAATATATTTAGACGAAAATCATCCGGTTTAATATCAAAAGCATCAATATTATAAATATTTTTCATCATCAATGCCCAGGTAGGTTCTTCGGTGCTTACGATATTGGATTTTAATAATTTTACAACAAGGGTTTGAGGATAGACAATTCCATTATCAGAAAACTCCCCCACCCTATAAACTTGTCCGTTGATGGTATATTCAAAAGCTACTGCCAGAACTTCATCGGGATTTAAACTTTGCTTCAAAGTAATATAACCCAATTGTGGATACAACTTATATTGAGTGGAATCCAACTTTACGGCATTTTCCATAGAAACATAATCTTTTCCATTTACCGGCGAAATTCCTGTAAAACCTTGAGATACTGAAAATATATCGCGAATAGCAGAATTTAAAACGCCACCTCCTGTCTGTATCAAAGCAGGATCCATTTTATTGACAGAATTATCCGGTGGTGAACTAGGATTTATAACAAATCCTGAAGGAACGGGATTTACACCAATAATTTGATTTTCACCTAGATCTTGTAATGCTACAATATTTCTGATGTTTTCCGTTTGAGCGGCGCGATTGGTCTTCCAAACTTCTATACGGGTAATTCTAGCAGTGCTGTTAATAAATGGATAATCTTTAATCGCTTCGTTATAATGTTCACGAAAATATTGGGCCAAGAAAAAGTTTTTATTTTCTTCGTAGTTTAAAATTGATTGTTGAAAATCGGTTACCACTTCATCTCCTTGGGCTTGAATGGTCTTCATCCCTGATTTTTGTTCGGCAAATACACCGGTGATATAAGTTTTTCCAAATTGCAATTCGGTTTTTACCCCAAACAAACTTTGCGCTCCTGATATTAAACTATTATTTGTTTTCATACTCACATTTCCCAACTCAATATTCTGAATGATATCATCTTCTGTTGGGGTATAATTGAGTTTGATTTGGTTATTAAAATCAAAAGTTGATTGGGTATCGTAATTAAAATCAATATTCAAACGTGTCCCGATTTTTCCTTTCAAACCCATTTGTATTTTTTGATCAAAAAGCAAACTTGTATTTGAGCGATTTCTTACGGGAATGGCAGGATTATCTCGCTTGGTATATCGCAAACCTAAATCCAGAGATAGAGATCCTGTAGGCTGAATATCAACAGTATTTCCTCCAAAGACACTTTCAAAAAATTTGGAATTTACATAATATGTCGGCAACAAATTTTTACGTAATTTTTCGGCTTCTTTTCCTTTTCCCGAAATAGCTTTATTATTTTCTTTGAATTTTTTATTGATACCTTCTTGTAAGACCCTTTTATAATATTCTTCAGGTGTTAAAACCCATGGATAAGATAAATTATAATCCCCAACCTTCTTGGTCAAATAAAATAGCCCCGTCTCGGGGTCGTAAGTATAAAGTTGTTGAATACTTTGTGCATCAGGTAAGATAATTGATTGATTATTAATATTTTTTTTGATACTGTCTTGGGGTTGTTGAGCAAAAACACCCGAATAAAAAAACAGCAAACTAAAAATGACAAGTAATTTATGATGACCCAATATATGTTTCATTTAAGATATTTTATAATATGTTATAAACGTTTCAAAGCATTTTTTATTATGTTTTCAATGCTAATACTCGGATTTTCCTTGATGATATTTCGCACTACCTTATCTGCTCGTTTTTTTGGATAACCCAAAGCTTCCAAAGCCGAAACGGCTTCATTCAAAACAGGAGAAGCTGATTGCCCCATTCCTTCTTGCGTTTGAACAGCATAAGTTTTGAGAATTTTATCTTTTAGTTCGATGATTGCTCTTTGAGCCGTTTTGGGTCCTATCCCTTTGACCGATTTTAACCTACCAACATCCTCACTGGCAATTACTTGCTGTATTTCTTCTGCATCCATAGATGATAAAATCAGCATAGCAGTATTTGGACCAATTCCCGATACGGAAATTAAAAGTTTAAAAATCTCTTTTTCCAAGGGTTCATAAAAACCATACAACAGATTGGCATCTTCACGAACAATTTGTTCGGTATATAAAAAAACCGGCTTTTCGGGATTAATTTTGGCATAAGTATTTAAAGAAATGCGAATAAAATAACCAATCTCATGATTATCAACAATAATATGTGTCGGGCTAATCTCAAAAACTTTTCCTTTTACAAATGCTATCATATATAATGTATAATTTTTGTCAAATTTACGTTTTTTTTTGAAATGTTAAATTTTTATTGATTTTTGAAAATTAAGATATTATTAGAAATATTTTTTTTAAAACTTTTTATCAGAGTCTTTATCCAAATATCTTTCATAACGCTTGTAACATTGCAAGAGTGCTTCTAAAATTTGTAAATCATTGGCGTTCTTGATAAAACGTTCCGAATAATCACAAGATTCCAATACTAAATAAACGTCTTTTTTATCCACATTGAGTAATCTGGATAAAAGTTCCCTGTCATATCTTTCTGCCAGCATTTTTTGTATTTTATCTTCCTTCTGAATTTCTTTGAGTTTTCGTAAATCTTTGGAACGACGGCTAAATAAATTATATATCAAATCCACCGGATTCATCAAAGTTTTAAGAGCGTTATTGAGGTTAGACAAACCATTGGGTTTAGGATCTCCAAACATGGCTTGTATTTTTGGACTGATATCAATAGGTTTTTGAATGGGAATAATATCCACATCGCGTTGAAGGATGCCTGTGAGTTCATGTGAGCTAACAATCACTTCATTGAGTTCCAAAGGATTTTCCATCATATAAATGGTTTGATGCTTGTTTATATTATTTTTATCTATTACGATATTAACTGTTTGATATCCCAAAAAACTGACAATGATGGTATCATTTACTTTGGCTTGTATGCTAAATAAACCCATATCATTGGATGAAACTCCCTTGAGAGAATTCAAATTAATGATATTGGCTCCCGGCAAAGCTTGTCCGGTCTTATTACTAATGAGCGTCCCCGAAAAAAATTGATCGGAATATTCTTGTGAAAAAGCTGTCTCTGCAAATAATAAAACAAAAAAAATATATAAGAAAAAATGTTTCATAAAAAAATCAGATGATTAACAAAAAATACATATTATTTTGTAAAAATATAAAAAACAAATAAGAAGAGCTTTCAATTAATAAATTTTTAACGAAAATTAAGAAATCAAATCTGCAAAAACCAACTTAAATTTGCATTTAATTCAAGCTTTTTTTGTATCTTGCCATATTATTTTAAAAACGAATTTATGAATAACGAAGAAAGAATTATTCCTATCAACATTGAGGATGAAATGAAGTCTTCCTACATAGATTATTCTATGTCCGTGATAGTTTCCAGAGCGCTCCCCGATGTTCGGGACGGTCTAAAACCGGTTCACCGAAGAGTACTATACGGGATGCATGGATTGGGATTGGCTTCCAACCGACCTTATAAAAAATCGGCGAGAGTTGTAGGAGAAGTATTAGGAAAATATCACCCACATGGAGATAGTTCCGTTTATGATGCCATGGTTCGTATGGCGCAAGAATGGAGCATGCGATACATGATGGTTGATGGTCAAGGAAACTTTGGTTCCGTAGATGGAGATTCACCTGCAGCCATGCGTTATACAGAGGTCAGGATGCAAAAGTTATCCGAAGAAATGATGTCGGATATTGATAAAGAAACTGTGGATTTTGTCAATAATTTTGATGACACATTACAAGAACCCACTGTTTTGCCCTCCAAAATACCCAGTCTGTTGGTAAATGGAGCTTCAGGAATTGCCGTTGGTATGGCTACCAATATGCCTCCACACAACTTAACTGAAGTTATCAATGGTATTATTGCTTATATTGATAATCCGGCAATAGAAATCAATGAATTGATGGAACACATCACTGCCCCCGATTTCCCTACGGGAGGTACGATTTATGGATATCAAGGTGTAAAAGATGCTTTTGAAACCGGTAGAGGACGAATAGTTTTGCGCGGCAAGTATCATTTTGAAGAAATCAAAGGAAGAGAAGCAATTGTTGTAACAGAAATTCCCTATCAAGTAAACAAAGCGGATATGATTAAAAAAACCGCTGATATGGTCAACGACAAAAAATTAGAAGGAATTTCTGATATCAAAGACGAATCCGATAGAAAAGGTATGCGAATTGTGTATTATCTAAAACGCGATGCCATTCCCAATGTGGTTTTAAACAAACTTTTCAAATACACCGCATTACAATCTACTTTTAATGTAAACAACATTGCATTGGTAAACGGACGTCCGCAAACCTTGAATCTTAAAGATTTGATACGTGAGTTTGTGGAGCATCGTCATGAAGTAGTTACCCGTAGAACTAAATACGAACTTCGCAAAGCAGAAGAACGAGCACATATTTTGGAAGGATTGATTATTGCTTCGGATCATATCGATGAAGTAATTGCATTAATCAGAGGTTCCAAAAACCCCGAAGAAGCTCGTGAAAAATTGCGAGAACGTTTCAAACTTTCGGAAATTCAAGCACGAGCCATTGTAGAGATGCGTTTGCGTCAGCTTACCGGTTTGGAACAAGACAAATTGCGCTCAGAATATGATGATTTGGTTAAAACAATTGCCGACTTAAAAGATATTTTGGACAAAAAAGAACGAAGAATGCAAATCATCAAAGATGAATTGTTGGAAATTCAACAAAAATTTGGTGACTCAAGAAGAACCGATATCGATTTTGCCGGTGGAGATGTAAGTATTGAAGATTTAATACCCAATCATCAAGTAGTGATTACCATTTCACATGCAGGATATGTCAAAAGAACACTACTTTCCGAATATAAATCCCAAAAACGAGGAGGAACCGGACAAAAAGGCGTATCTACCCGCTCGGAAGATTTCTTAGAACATATTTTCGTAGCAAATAATCATGATTATCTATTATTTTTTACGCAAAAAGGAAAAGTCTTTTGGATGCGTGTCTTTGAAATTCCTGAAGGAGCCAAAACTTCCAAAGGAAGAGCCATTCAAAACCTTATCAACTTGGAATCCGATGACAAAGTGAAAGCATTCTTGAATACCAAAGACCTTAAAGATCAGGATTATATTAACTCACATTATGTATTGATGGTAACCAAAAACGGCGTGGTCAAAAAAACTTCATTGGAACAATATTCACGTCCGCGCCAAAATGGAATTAATGCCATCACCATTCGTGAAGGTGATGAACTTTTGGATGCAAAACTCACCGATGGAAACAGCCAAATTATGTTGGCAGCACGTTCCGGAAAAGCCATACGATTTGAAGAATCAAAAATACGGGCAATGGGAAGAACTGCTTCGGGAGTAAGAGGAATTACACTAGCGGACAAAGATGATGAAGTAGTTGGCACGATTTCTGTAAATAATCTAAACACCGATGTATTGGTGGTTTCTGAAAAAGGTTATGGAAAACGTTCTAAATTGGAAGATTACCGCATCACAAACCGAGGCGGAAAAGGAGTAAAAACCATTAATATTACAGACAAAACAGGAAATTTGGTAGCTATGAAAAATGTAAGCGATGAAGATGACCTGATGATTATCACCAAAAAAGGTCTGACCATTAGGATGCCCGTTTCAGATTTGCGAGTAATGGGAAGAGCCACACAAGGAGTGAAAGTGATAAACCTAAAAAATGGAGATGAAATAGCTGCCGTTACCAAAGTTCCCAAAGAAGACGAGGTTCAAGAAGAAAATGACGGAAATGAAAATGGAAAACAAACTATAGAAAATAATACAAACGAAAACAAAGAATAACAAACACTTAAAATAAAAATTATAATGATGAGAAAACTTGCAATTTTATTTATGACACTTTTTAGCATATCAATTTATGCGCAAAAAAAAGAAGCCAAAACAGCAGAAAAGCTTTATAAAAAAGGAAATTATACAGAAGCACTTTCTACAATTAATCAAGCATGTAAAATAAAAGATCAAGCTGATGATAAAACCAAAGCTAAAATTATGTTTGTCAAAGCCGAAATTTTGGCTAAACTAGGAAAGAAAGATATGACAAACTATGAAAAAGCCATAAAAGTTATCAAAAAACTTCAAGCTTTCGAGAAAAAAATCGGAAAAGAAAAATACTCTTCCGATGCTCAAAAATTATTGAATGGCCAAGAAGGAATATTGACCAGCTTATCCAATGCCGGCTCCGAATTTTATAAAAATAAACAATATGCCAAAGCTGCAAAAGCTTTTGAATTGATTTATGGCGCCAATGGCAATAAAGATTTGGAATATTATGCGGCTGTTTCATCTTTACAAGCTAAAGATTGGGACAAATCTTTGAAATTATTAAAAGATTTATATAAAAGCGGATATGACGGAGTCAAAACAGTTTATACCGCTGTAAATAAACAAACCGGTAAAAAAGAAAAATTTAATGATTCCAAAACTGCCAAATTATTGGTAAGTGCCGGAACTTACAAAGATTTTAAAGAAGAAAAATCCAAAAGTTTACGTCCTGATCTCATTGCAAACATCCTATATGTTTACGGACAAAAAGGAAACGATAATGATGCTATCAAATTTATTGAAGATGCAAAAAAAGAAGATCCAAATAACTTGGATTTAATTATTGGTGAAGGAAACTATTACCTTAAAAAAGGAGACAATGAAAAATTTGCTGCTGCCATGAAAAAAGCTGTTGAATTGGAACCTAATAATAAATTATACAATTTCAACCTGGCTACAGCTTTGTATCAGATGAAAAAATATGATGAAGCAAAAAAATATTATCAAAAAACTATTGATTTGGATCCTAGCTTTGTAGATGCTTACAAAGGATTAGCATATATTGTTTTAGTACCTGAAAAAGCATTGACTGACAAAATGAATACTGATGAAGTATTGATGAACGACAGACTATTTAATAAATATAAAAATCAACAAAAAGAACTATACAAAAAAGCTTTGCCTTATTTTGAAAAAGCTTTGAAATATGCTCCAAAAGATGAAGAAATTTTGTATGCACTCAACAAAATTTATCGAGATTTGGAAATGAAAGATAAAGCCAAAGAAATTCATCAAAGACTCAATGAAGTAAAAGCACAAAATAAAAAATAAGAATAAAATATTTCTTATAATTCTGAGGGCGGCGCTTTGCGCCGCCCTCAGAATTATAATACTAATGAACTATCCATTTCAAAAAATCATTTACTCGTTCTCTGGCTACAATTACTTCCATATTATCCGAGAGTAAAACAAGTTTTATTCTTTTATTTGCCAATCGTATCATTTCTTTAACTGCCTCCCTATTGATGATATACTGTCGATTAACACGAAAGAATTTTTCAGGATCTATAATTTGTGTAAGTTTTTCCAAACTTTCATCAACAATAGATTCTTTCCCAGAATATTGATGTATATAAGTCATTTTGTTTTCGGAATAAAAATAATCTATATCTCGGGTAGTCAATACTTGAATATATACGCCTTTTCTTACCAAAAAACGTTCTTTATATATTTTTTGTTGAGTAAGATTTTTAAAAACTTCGGAAAAATTTTCCACCTGATTTTTTGAATGTGTATTTTTATATTTTTGGATTGCAAACTGTAAATCTTCTTGTGTAAAAGGTTTGAGTAAGTAATCGATACTGTTTAATTTGAATGCTCGAATGGCATATTCGTCATAAGCGGTAGTAAAAATTATAGGGGAATTAATTTTTATTTTTTCAAAAATTTCAAAAGCGATTCCGTCCGAGAGTTGAATATCGCAAAAAACAAGTGGCGGTTGCGGGTTGCTTTGCAACCACGCAACCGCCGAATTTACGGAATTAAGTGTTTCCAAAACATCTATATTTTCTTTTGTTAACATGCGTTGCAAGCGTCTTGCAGCAGGTTTTTCGTCTTCTATGATAAGAGCAGCAATCATTTTTCTATTAAATTTTATTAAAAATACAAAATTATATCAAAGGTATTTTTACAATAAAATATTTCTTATCCTCTTCAATGATTACAGGTTTTTTAGTAAGGAGTTCAAAACGTTTTTTTATCAACTCCAATCCTAAACCTTTACTTTCCGTATGTATTTTTTTTGGATTTTTATTGTTTTTTACAATTAAATAATCATTATTAAGGGTTATATCTATTTTTAAGGGATGATTATCGTCAATTTGATTGTGTTTCACTATATTTTCCAATAAAATTTGCAAACTCATCGGGGGAATTTTTTTTGAAGCATCCGAAATTTTAGGTAAATCATAAGTCAATGCATTTTCAAAACGTGCTTTTAAAAGTTCCAAATATTTTTTTGAAAAAGATAGCTCATCTTTTAAACTTACTGTAGTATGGTCTTTTTGTTGCAGAACATATTTATAAATATCGGATAACCGCACTACAAATTTTTCTGCTTTTTCGGGATTTTCTTCAATCAAAGCCGTTAATACATTCAGATTGTTAAACAGAAAATGCGGATCCAATTGAGCTTTTAAACTTTCAAATTTGGCTTGTTCGTTTTGGGTTTTAAGTTTTTCGGCTTTCAACTTTTCTGTTTCAATTTTTTTGAAAGTGTAAAGGATGATAATGAATAATGAAATAACTAAGGCAAACATCAAAACCAGAATATATTCAAAAGTAACAAGTGGAGATAAAACCATATTAATTTGTTCTTTAATTCCTTTACCAGTAACCAAAAAATTCAGCAAAAGATAAATTATAAAGTTTAATGGTAAAAGTCCTATTATGCTAGTTATCAATGTTTTATAAGGATATTTGTCCCAACTAAAAAATTTTCCTATTAGATAAAAATACCCTCTATTTATGGAATAAAATACCAATGAATAGATAAAGATAATTCCAATGTTGCGTTTCATGGCTTCCATTCCACCAAATAAGCCGTTGAATAAAGTTATCAAAATGGTAACTCCAAAAATGATATATAAATGATATGCTTTTTTCATTATTATTTTATTTTAATTCGATTGTTATTGATTGGTTATTCATCAAAGAAAATACAGCATCCTCCCATTCGGGCGCACGCATCAAATTTTTATTATTTGAAATTCCCCAAGGTTCCATAGGCATAAAATATTCATTAAAATCCAATTGGTGATTATTATTCAAATCCTGAAAACACATTACTGCATATTCACCTTTGGGCAAGTTAAAAATTTCTATTGAAAAATTATCATCATCCACTTTTTTATGGATACTGATAGTCACTTTTTTTTCCTCAAAAGATTTTTTACTATCATAAATAGCTATGAGGAGGTTTCCGTCGGATGTTTTTATTCCGGTAAAATTCATTTTTAGGTTGAATTGTTCATTGGTTTGTGTTTTAAATCCGGTTAAAACCGTAAACAGGATTATAACCAACAATTTGATAAAGCTATACTTTTTCATTTTTAATAGTTTTTTGATTGATTTTTCGAAACAAAACTCTGACTTTGTTCTTTAATAATCCAATTTTTTTTACCGAACCCGCATTTTTTCACGACAAACCGTCAAAATGATATGAATAAGCCGAAATTATTATTTATCTTTGTTGAAAACGATAAATTATGTTAAGTAATAAATTGGAAAAAGCACTGAATAAACAGATTAACGCCGAGTTTTATTCGGCATATTTCTATTTATCCATGTCTTCATTTTTAAATGAAATTAACTTGACCGGATTTTCCAATTGGATGCGGGTTCAATTTGAAGAAGAGCAATTTCACGC
>JALSTJ010000094.1 GCA_026983815.1 Flavobacteriales bacterium | reverse complement strand
CTAATTTTATTTGTATCCGCGTATGCGGCATACTCAATTTTTTCAAAACACGTTCTATTTGCGATACCAATTTGGGGATAATTTTTTCCCGATTTTGACGGATATGGGTCGCCAGTGTGTTTAATTCTTTTGTAGTGGCTGTCAGTTGGGTTTGTAAGTCATTCAATTGATTTTCCAAAGAGGATAAATCCATAACTTCTTCGGACAATTTGTCTCGCAAGCTTATCAACTCATCAATTTTCAGTGCTTTGTGTTTAAGCAACAAACGGTTAATGGTATCAAATTGTGCTTGTAATTCTTCTTTTTCGTTTGGGGAATATTCGTTATTTTCCAACAAACGATCAATTTCCAAAGAAATATCTCCCAATTCGATTTGCATACTTTCCAAACGTTCGGCAAGTTCTTCAAAATTAGATGAAAGTCCGGCAATTTTTCTGAAAGAATTACGTAAATCAATCAATTGAATATGAATACCCAATTCGTCGTTGTTAATTTTTTGATGAGCTTCTGTTAATATTTCTCCTATTTCTTCCGAATGTTCCAGTTGTTTCAATCGTTGCTCAAGCGCTTCAAAATCTATCCGATCCAAATCATAAGCATCGAGTTCTTGCAGTTGATAATTTTTATATTCAAGCTCTTCTTGTGCATTTTGTAGTTTTTCTTTGACTTGATTTATTTCTTTGATTAAATCATTGTATTTCGTAAATTTCTCAGCATATTTTTCCAAAAATTTTTTATTTTCCGCCATAGCATCAACCAAATCCAATTGAAATTTTTTATCGGCAAGCTCCAAGGTTTGATGTTGCGAATGTATATCGATGAGTTGATCGGTTAAATCGGACAAAACATCCAATTTTACAGGCGTATCATTGATAAAAGCTCTGGATTTTCCTCCGGGTAGAAGTTCACGTCTGATAATGCTTTCCGTCTCATAATCAATATCATATTGGTTGAAAAAATTTTGCAATTTATAATTTCCGATGTCAAATTCGGCTTCCACTATACTTTTTTTATCTGCATCATTGAGTAAACCGGATTGCGCTCTTTTGCCTAAAATTAGTGATAATCCGCCAAGTAATATTGATTTTCCCGCACCTGTTTCTCCGGTAATTACGGTCAATCCTTTGTCAAAATCAAGTTTAACTTTTTGAATAAGTGCGTAATTCTTTATTTCCAGTTGCTTAATCATCAGGTTTTCTTTTTCTTTTTCTTTGCGGCAGGGAATAAAACATTATTTAGTATTAAACGATATCCGGGAGAATTGGGGTGAAGTTCCAATTCGGTTTTGGGGTCGCCTACGCGGTGGCTGTAATCTTCGGGGTCGTGTCCACCGTAAAAAGTAAACATTCCTTTGCCTTTGATTCCGTGGATATAGCGGGCTTCTCCGTTTATTTTATTTTCGGCCAAAATTATGATATTCGGTTTTATAAGTTTTCTGTCAAAAGCTGTGGTTTGTCCCATAAAACCTTTAATCATCATTGTATGATTTTGCGTAAGCATAGTAGGAACGGGGTCCCATTTTGCCGAAAAGTTATTCAATTCGAAATAATCCGTTTCTTTGGGAATATTTCTTTTTCGAGTGGTATCAATATCGGAAAATTCATAGACCATCGGGTTGGCTTCCAAAGTAAAATTTTGAAAAGCAAAACATTTGGAATAGTCTAATTTTTCTTGGTAATTGGGTTCGGAAGGGTCGCCGTCAAACATAGGTTCGCAAATATCCACGCCGTCAGCGGCAAGAGCAATATCAAAAGAATCGGTAGCGGAGCACATAGCAAACATAAAGCCGCCACCTACCACATAATCACGTATTTTTTTTGCTACTGCCAATTTCAATTGTGATACTTTTTGAAAACCGAGTTCTTTGGCTAATTTTTCCAAAGTGTTTTTTCTTTCGATATACCAAGGCGCCGTTCGATAAGCGGCATAGAAACGTCCGTATTGTCCGGTAAAATCTTCGTGGTGCAGGTGTAACCAATCATATTCCAATAATTTATCCGACAATACTTCTTTATCATACACCACATCATAAGGAATTTCGGCATAGGTCAAAACCATAGTAACGGCATCGTCCCAAGGCATTTTGTCTTTGGGTGAATAGACGGCAATTTTCGGGGCTTTTTCCAAGGTTACCGCTTCTTGATTTTTTGAAGGGGATGAGATTTCTTTTAGAATATTGAAAGCTTCGTTATCGGAAATTATTTCAAAACTTACATTACGGATTTGACATTCTTCTTTGATATCATCATCATAGGGTAGGAGGAAAGAACCCCCGCGATAATTCAATAACCATTTGACTTTGATATGATTTTGTAATGCTTTGTAAACAATACCATAAGCTTTCAGATGATTGGTTTGATTTTCATCCATCGGGATCAAAATAAATTTTGCCCATCCGGTTTGGATGAAAAAAAACAAAATCAATATAAAACTCAATTTCTTAGAAAGGTAATCCATCGTTTTCATCATTAAAATTATCTTTTTCGGGCGGTAGAAAATCATCGGCTGTAATATCATTATTTAAGCTGGATTCAATGGTAAATTCATCATTGAAATCATTCAAATCAGAGAAACGTCCGAATTGTGGGTCAAAACGCAAACGAATATTTCCGGTTTTACCGTTTCTATGTTTGGCAATGATAAATTCCGCTTGATTTTCGGTAGGCGTATCATCTTCCCAAGTTTCTATTTTGTAATATTCCGGTCGATAAATAAAGCTAACAATATCGGCATCTTGTTCAATGGCACCGGATTCCCGCAAGTCGGAAAGTTGTGGTCTTTTGTGTCCCGCAGCATCTTTTCGTTCTTCCACTTTACGTGATAACTGCGAAAGTGCAATCACGGGAATATCCAATTCTTTTGCCAAAGATTTTAAGTTTCTGGAAATGGTTGAGATTTCCTGTTCGCGGTTAAAATTTTGTTTTCCACCGGTTTGTGCGTGAACCAATTGTAAATAATCAATGACCAAAAGCTGTATGTCAAATTGTGATTTCATTCTACGTGCTTGCGCTCGAATATCAAAAATGGATAACATACTGGAATCGTTGATATAAATGGGAGCATTACTGATAAGGTCCATTTTATTGTTCAGTAAAGTCCACTCGGCTTCCGATAGTTTTCCACTTCTGAATTTTTCGGCGGGAATTTTCGTCTCTATGGAAAACAAACGTTTAATCAATTGAGCGGAAGTCATTTCCAAATTAAAAATGGCTACCGGAATATTATGATCAACCGCAATATTCCTAGCCATAGTCAGAACAAAAGCCGTTTTTCCCATTCCGGGTCTTGCGGCAACGATAATCAAATCTCCGTCTTGCCACCCCGAAGTGTATTCATCCAAAATATTGAAACCTGTCGGAATTCCACTTAAACCTTCTTGTTTGGCAAGTTCTTCCAATTGTTTTTTAACATCAGTTACGACGGAGCTTATCCCAACGCTTCCTTTTTTTAAACTTCCTTGCGAAACTTCAAATA
>JALSTJ010000093.1 GCA_026983815.1 Flavobacteriales bacterium | reverse complement strand
GACCACATTACAACGTGTTTTTGTCACCCAAATAATATTAAAAAATGAAAAAAGTAGCAGTAATTATGGGCGGTTTTTCGTCCGAACACGACATTTCAATCAAAAGCGGTATGACCGTGATAAAAAACCTATCGAAAGAAAAATATGATGCTTATGCGGTTCATATTCGTAAAGATGAATGGGTTGTTGTTAAAGAAAATAAGGAATATCCCATTGACAAAAACGATTTTTCTACAACTATAAACGGCAAAAAAATAAATTTTGATGTGGTTTTTAACGCCATTCACGGTACCCCGGGTGAAGACGGGGCTATCCTGCCTTATTTTGAGATTTTAGGCATTCCGCACACCTCGGCAATGTTTGATAAAATGGCTCTGACTTTTAACAAAAAAAATACCATAGCTGTATTGAAAAGTTACGGTATTCCGGTAGCGGATTCTGTTTTTTTGCATTTGAATGACACCATAGATTTGGATAAAATTATCAAGCAAATCGGTTTGCCGTTATTTGTCAAACCCAACAGAGCCGGTTCAAGTTACGGCATATCCAAAGTTTATACAAAAGAAGAATTACAACCGGCTATCGAAAAAGCTTTTAAAGAAGACAAGGAAATAATCATAGAAGCATTTTTGGACGGACGAGAATTTTCGGTCGGTGTTATTCAATACAAAGGAAAAACAAAAGTTTTACCTATAACGGAAATTATTTCGGAAAACGATTTTTTCGATTTTGAAGCCAAATATTTGGGAAAATCACAAGAAATAACACCTGCCGACATTGATGAAAAAACCCAAAAGACTATTGAAAAAGTAGCTCAAAAAGTATATGAAGTGTTGGACCTAAAAGGCGTTTCCCGGGCAGAATATATTTTAGTCAAGGGCACTCCTTATTTTTTGGAAATCAATATGGTACCGGGGTTGACCGAAGCCTCTATTTTTCCGAAACAAGCCGTAGCCGCCGGTTTGAGTTTGCAAGAATTGTTTGAAAATGCTATTGAAATGGCTTTAAAATAAAAAGAGTCGCGAAAAATCACGACTCTCCTTTATTTTTTCTTAAATTTTTTTACCAAAGGTCATGCCAGCCGGAACCGTCATAAACTCTTAATTTATGAGTGGAACTATCCATATAAATATCTCCTTCTTGTGGATTTGATGGCGCTGATGAAGGACGAATCCTTAATAATCCGCCAACCGTAACTCTTTCACCATTATCGTTCAAATACAAAACAGCTCCGTTAGTTGAATTTGACATAGCATGGATTTCATTATCATCCATTTCAAGATGAGTAGTATTAATATCACCAATATTTAAGGTTCCGCCAGGGTTTCCCGAACCGTTTGGACCGGCATCATTGGTATATTTTAAATCTAGGGTTCCTTTTGGATTAATCACTCCAATTCCAACATTTCCATTACCCAGAATAGTCATTGCTTCAATTTCGTTGTCCCACCCATCTTGCATATTGGTAATAAATCTCATAGCAACGGAATCATCTTTTCTGTCCGAACCAAAATATAAAATTTCATGACCGTTAGTCGTATCAATATTATTTTTTATTGTTGTAGTACTTTCACCGGCACCCACAATGGTTGTACCACCGGCTCCTAGAAAAATATTATCACCATATCCATTATCAGGGCTATTGAAGGTTACCCATTTGTGATATCCTGCTGCAACATTACTGTATATAAAAAGACTATTGCCATGAAGAATATCTCCATTTACAGTTAATTGTTTGGGAGCTTCATCAGTATTTATACCGGTTTTTCCATCATTTTTGATAACAATTGCTTTTTGTTGATAATTATTAGAAAAAATCATATCACCCACTCCTTTATGCGCCACATCTTCCTTGATATAAAAATTTTTATCAGCTTTATTATAGTAAATATGTGATTGTATGGTATCATCAATACTAAACCTTAATTCAACATAACTGGCTATTGTACTGGAACTATTCATATTTAATTCTATATCAGTATCATCACCTTTTAAGTGCAACATAGCATGAGGAGGTGTATCATTGTTGCCAATGCTAACCCAACCATTATCGTGAATAAAAATTCCTTCATCATCACCATCATTTGTAATCCAGTGTCCTTGCATTTGAAGATTTTCGGTGGCTTTATGATTTCCCAAATTGTCAGCAGATGCTACCACCCAATTAGTTCCATCATAATAATAAAATACATTATCATCAGTAGAAAATACCATTAATCCCGTTGCAGGGGTAGCGATATTATCCCTATCTGTATTGGTCATTCTCGGAATTAACAGACCCGAGTTTGTAGATTTGATATCCAACATTGCCGAAGCATCAGGCGTAGAGCCATCATTGTTAATAGCCACTTGCGCCCATGACATTTTTACTGTCATTAGGACAATTAATAAAACAGTTATTTTTTTCATTTATTTAAGACTTTGTTTCTAAGCTACAAAGTTACTATTTTTTTTTAATCTTTCCATTCCGCCAAAAACAAATTGGTATCGTGTGTTCCTCTGTTGTTTCTGTTGGAACCGAAAATAAGTTTTTTTCCATCATAAGAAAACATTGGAAATGCATCAAAAACTTTATCGTAAGTAATTTGTTCCAAGCCGGTTCCGTCCACATTAATCATATATAAATTAAACGGAATACTTTTGGTCTTGTAATTGGAAGAAAAAATGATTTTCTTACCGCTCGGGTGGAAAAACGGCGCCCAATTGGCACCTCCGAGATGTGTAACTTGTCGCATATTGGTTCCATCGGCATTGACTACAAAAATTTCCATATTGACAGGTTCAACCAATCCTTTCGCCAACAAATTTTTATATTTTTTGATGGCTTCGGGCGTTTTGGGACGGGAAGCTCTAAAAACAATTTGTTTACTATCCGGAGAGAAAAATGCACCGCCGTCATAGCCCAATTCGTTGGTAATTTGTTTGACATCCGTTCCGTCAATATTCATTGTGTAAAGTTCCAAATCACCACTGCGAGTGGAAGTAAAAACGATTTTCTTTCCATCGGGAGATACGGTAGCTTCCGCATCATAACCGGGTTGGTCGGTTAGTTTTTTCTTGATATGTCCTTGTAAATCGGCAACGTAAATATCATAAGTATCATAAACCGGCCAAACATAAGTATCTTTTGTTTTCTTAGGTTCGGGCGGACAAGCTTTATCGGCTTCGTGAGTTGAAGCATAAATGATTAAACTATCTCCGGGTAAAAAATAACTACAAGTAGTTCGTCCAAACCCTGTGCTTAACATCTTAGGCATATGAATGCTATCCAAAACTTGGTCGGCATTCATTACAAATATTTGGTCGCAAGGCACATTCCAACGGGGATTTCGTGCTTGAAACACCAATTTTTTATCATCAAAACTCCAATACGCTTCTGCATTGTCTCCTCCAAAAGTCAATTGCTTAACCGACTTGAAGTGTTTTTTTTCTTTATCGTAAAAAACCTTTTGCACCAATTTGGTTTCGCCGGATTTTCCATCGGCTTTTTTGGAAGAAT
>JALSTJ010000092.1 GCA_026983815.1 Flavobacteriales bacterium | reverse complement strand
TTTTCAGTCCGGAAAATATGGAACATATCAAAGGAGATAAAATTATTCCTTTTAATAAATCCGTTGAACACAAAGGTTGGTTTTATGTAATTGCTACTTTAATAGGCGGAATTATTGGAGGTATCGGCTTGGGAAAATCCGGTTTTGGAACCGAATGTGCTTTGGTTTCTGCCGAAGTTGCCGATAGCATGAAAAACAATGATGTTAAATACCGTTTTTTAGGCGTTCCTAAAATTACAAGAACCCTAATGCGCGGATATTTACCCATTATTGGTATCGCTGCACATTGGGTAGTTATGCTCGGTTTTGTATTGATTGCTTGGATTTTATTTGATGTAGAACCTGCTTTTGCCGGAAAGGTCAAATATTCACTTACCGCCGGAAGTTTTATCGGAGGATTTCTTTTAGGATTGGGGGCAGTCTTACTCATTGGTTGTGAAATTCGTTCATATATGCGACTGGGAATGGGATATCTGAACACCTTAATAGGTTTTATAGGTTTTGCCTTGGGATATCTGCCCTTTACATTATATTATAAAGAACATAAAAATTTCTTAACAGAAACCGTTTTAATAGGAAAAAATGGAAAATGGTCCAATGCTTATAAAATATATGATTGGTTTGGCAACAATCCTATGATTCATAAAATTATTTTATTCATTTGGTGGCTTTTACTACTGTATTTGTTAATAATATTGATTAAAAAAGGGCAAAAAAATACCGGTTTGCAAAAAGCTCAAATCATTCACTGGAACACCGAAGATAATCAAACTTATATAGACAAAGAAGCTGAAATGAACAATGGTTTGGTTAATGGAGTCGCTGCACCAAAACCTGTTCCACCTGAATCTTACCCAAAAGATTAATTGATAAAATATAATAACTTCCGGCATCACAGTCGGAAGTTTTTTATTAGTAAAAAATACATTATTTTTACCATTATAAATTTTAAACCTATGAAAAGAATTTCCATATTCCTTCTTATTTTACTACATATTTCTTGTAACATACAAATAGTTGATAAAAAAGAACATACCCGAAATTTATTGGATAAAATCGTTAAGCAATATTTACCCGACAAAAGAGATCATATTTTTGAAATTTCAATTGATAAAGTTGGAGATAAAGTCATTGTTTCAGGAAAATCCGATTACCCGAAAGCAGAAAAAGCCCTGATAGATTCCTTGAAAAAAAACAATATTCCTTATGAAAACAAAATTATTAGCTTACCGACAGATAGTTTTAAAAATATAAAAGGAATAACTCGTCTATCCGTAGCCAATCTCAGAGCACAACCCAAACATTCTGCCGAATTGGTTACACAAACGCTTATGGGAATGCCTTTAATTCCCTTGGAAGAAGAAAATGATTTTATCCGTGTCAAAACACCTGAAAATTATTATGCTTGGGTAGATAAAGCCGGTATAGAATTGAAACAAATCAGCAACTTTAACCAATGGTTGAATAAACCCAAAATTATCATTACAGTCAATTACGGACAAAGTTATGCCGAAAAAGACAAAAAAGAAGTGGTATCGGATTATGTTTTAAATGATGTTTTTGCTTTAATAAAATCGGGGAAAGATTTTTATCAAGTTCAATATCCCGACGAAAAAACCGCTTTTATTCCGAAATCCGATGCAATTTTACTTACAGATTTTGAAAAACTTGCAAAAGAAGTAAACGGACAAAAAATTATCCGACAAGCTCAAAAATTAATTGGCACTCCATATCTTTGGGGAGGCACTTCGTCCAAAGGAATGGATTGCAGTGGTTTTACAAAAACCGTATATGCTTCCTTCAACTATAACTTACCGCGAGATGCTTCGCAACAAGTAAAAATAGGCAAAGAGTTAGATATGAATAAAAAAGATTTTTCCAATTTACAATCGGGAGATTTGCTATTTTTCGGATATGAGAAAAACGGAAAAACCAAAATTACTCATGTAGCCATCCATATCGGAAACGGAAAAATCATTCATGCAACAGGCGAGGTGAAAATCGAAAGTTTAAATCCAAAAGATCCCTATTTTAATCCCGACCGGTATAAAAGCTGGAAAGCCGTAAGGAGAATAATCAATTTTTATCCACAAAATTTCTCTCAAACCTATCAACCATCCAAAATAAAAAACGGGTTAATTCGTTAAATAGATATGCAACATAAAATCGGGACATTTTTTATATTAATTTTTCTTTTGACTAGCTTTACAACAGAAGCTCAAAAAATTCTGATTAAAGGTGTTGTTAAAAATTCTCAAAAAAAAGGAATTTCCGGAGTAAATATTCAAGCGGGAAATAATGGAACTTCTACGGATTCCAAAGGATTTTTTAGTATTGAATTACCCAAAGGAAAAAAAATTACTTTGATTTTCAGTCATTTGAATTATCAAACGAAAAAAATCACCATTCTACCGGAAGAAAAAGAAGATCAGTTCTTGATAGTTTTGCTCATTCCCAAACAAGAAAAATTCAACGAAGTTGTCATCAAAGCCAAAGGTATCAAAGAAAAAGAAGGAGCCGTTAAAATCGGTGGTGTCAATGCCAAAGTTACCCCGGGAGCTCAAAAATCGGTGGAAAATGTTATTAAATCTTTGCCGTCGGCAAGTGGCTTTGACGAATTGAGCAGTCAATATATGGTTCGCGGAGGAAATTTTGATGAAAATCAAGTTTATATCAACGGAATTGAAATCTATCGTCCCTTTCTTATTCGTAGCGGACAGCAAGAAGGATTGAGTTTTATCAACCCCGATTTTGTTCAAAATATCTTTTTTTATCCGGGAGGTTTTGCCGCAGATAAAGGAGATAAACTTTCATCGGTATTGGATGTTACTTATAAAAATCCGACAAAAAACGAAACTTCCGTAGATTTGAACTTACTTGGAGGAAATATCAGCAATGAATTCAGAAAAAACAAAATAGGAAATATTGCGGGAATTCGTTATTATGACAACAGTCTTTTGGTTAATAGTAAAGATGTAGATGTAGATTATCATCCGCAATTCCTGGATTTTCAAAATTTGTTTAGATACGATTTTAATAAAAAATTATATTCGGAGTTTTATACAAATATTTCTGTCAATCAATACCGATATCAACCGCAAGTCAAAACTACAAATTTCGGTTCTTTGCAAGATGCCAAAGTATTGGTCATCGATTATGACGGACTGGAAAAAGACAATTATTTGACCTACTTCGGAGCTTTGAAAACCCGTTGGAAACCCAACAAAAAAAATCATTTTACTTTCACCGCTTCATTATATAACACACAAGAAGAAGAATATTTTGATTTACTCGGTCAATATAATATCGGCGAACCCAACACCGATTTGGGTTCACCGGATTTCGGCAATCCCGAAAATTTGGAAAGCTTGGGCAGTGAACTCAATCATGCACGCAACGATTTGGATGCATTGATAGGGAATATGGAAATCAAATTCCGAAAGATCATCAACAAAAATAATCAATATGAAACCGGAATAAAGTTCGGTTGGGAAGATATCA
>JALSTJ010000091.1 GCA_026983815.1 Flavobacteriales bacterium | reverse complement strand
TCAAAGTTAATCCATAATAATCCGGACTTTTATTAATGGTATGAATTTCTGTTTTTTTCAGATGATCATAAAATTTGGTCAATCCGTATTTACGCAACAATCTAACAGCAGGCACATTTAATGATTTTGCCAAAGCAATATCGGCAGGGACTGCCCCGCTGTATTTTCTATCGAAATTTTCCGGATGATATCCTGCTATCTGTGTAGGAATATCTGATAGCAGCATTCTTGGTAATATAACTGCATCTTTTAATGACCAAGCATATAAAAAGGGTTTCAAAGTGCTTCCTGTACTTCTAGTAGCTTGAACCATATCTACTTGATAGTTTGGAACTTTTGGGTTGTTTAAATTCCCTATGTAACTCAATACTTCACCGGTTTGCGTGTTCATGACCAATATTCCGAGATTGTTGATGTGATTTCCAGATAAAAAATCATGATGACGGCGGGCAATTTGTTCTACTTGATTTTGTAAATTTTCATCCAAAGTGGTTATTAGTTTTTTTCCGGCATGTCCATCTTTAATTGTTTTTTCCAAAAGATGCAGGGCTCTTTGGGGTAATTTTTTGGGTTTTCCTGGTAATCCTTCTTCTTTTGCCAATACACAAGTCATTGAGTCAATAATTTTGCTTTGATAAAGTTTGTCCAACAAATGATTTCTTTTTTTGAGGAGATCGTGGTGATTTTTTCCCGGATAAATCAATGCAGGAGCATTAGGCAATACAGCCAATGTTGCTGCTTCTCCCCATGAAAGCTTTTTAGGGCTTCTACCAAAGTATCGCCATGAGGCAGCTTCCAGACCCACAACATTACCACCAAATGGAGCATGGGCAGCATATAATTTGAGAATATCCTCCTTGTTATAACGAGTTTCCAGACGCAAAGCCCAAAAAATTTCCATGATTTTCTGATAGAGATTTCTTTTTTGATTGTGTCGTGCGATTCTAGCCAATTGCATGGTAAGGGTGCTTCCGCCTCTAATGATTTTTCTTGCTTTAATATCTGAATATAAAGCTTTTATAAGTGAAATGGGATTAACTCCCGGATGTCTATAGAACCATTCATCTTCAAAAGATATAAGACTTTGTTTGAATTTATATGGAATGGAATCGGGTGGAGGAAAACGCCATTGTCCATCACGGGCGATTTTTGCTCCCATTAATTCTTTATCTTTACTATAAATTATAGTAGAATAGGGCACTATAAACAATTTTTGAGGTATTAAAAAATAAAACCACAAACCAAGCGCCAACATTAATAAAATAAGTAGGCGGTATTTTTTTAATTTTTTAACCGAAATGAATTTTTTAATCGAAATCATTTAACAATTTTCACCCATTTTCCATTGGTAATTGATATAATGTTATTATCATACATTGCTTCGCATTTTATGGAAGGCAGATAAAATTTCCCAAGATAAGAAGCATTTGCCATAATTCGGAAAGTTTTGCTTGAGGATTTATCCAAATCAAAATAGGTCATTACTCTATCGTCACGAACATCTTGATAAGTGGAACTATCTGATTTCCATTTTTGTATATTATCCATTCTGGGATTTGTTATTTCCCATCCGGAGGGAAATATTTCGGTAAGTGCCATGTTTTTATAATCCTTTAATATTCCGGGATGCTTAACAGTTATTTCAATGATAAAATCCGTTCCTTGTTTGAGTTGGCTTTCATCAATTAGATTTCCTTGTAAATCTCTATAATTTACATACATTTTCAGATTGTTTTCAAAAGCCAAATGATCACTTTGCAGAGGAATTCCTTGATTAGTCAATCTTGCAAATAATACTTTATCAGTCTGATTGGTTAATTGAACATTTGATTTTTTGTTTTTATCAAAAACCAAGGGTATTTCCACAAAATTTTTATCGGTTTGGATATTTTTGTTCATTCCTGAATTGTGGACAGTGAATTTCATTTTTTCTTTGGTTTTATTATCTCCGACAAATTTGGAAACAGCCATTAGGGCATAAGCCGTAGTTTGTGTGCTCAACCATTGATCGGATGCCAATTCGGATGCCACTTCTTCAAGTACTTGTTTGGCAAGAATTTTTTTATTCATCAAGGTCAATGTTTCTAAGATTATCGCTTTATCTCGCAAACCACTTCCGTAAGTATAATTTAATTCGATATAATTTTGTGTTTTGGTATCAAGATTTTTTATAATATCTTCTGCTACTGATTGTTTTCCTGAGATATAATAAGCAGCAGCCAATTGCCATTTTGCAATATTGGATAATCGGGATGTTTCACGAAGCCGGTTCATAGCGCCCAACTCAGGTTTTCCGGCAAGTGCCAAGGTATATAACCGGTAAGCTTGTGTCAATTGGTTGCTTTGTGTATAATAATCATAGTCCTTTTTATAAGGATTTTCTGACCAATCATTGGCTCTTTTGCGTTGGTATTTAATCCAATTTGACAGCATATTGGGTGGGAGTGCATATCCTTTGCGTTGGGCTTCCAACAAGAAATGACCGGCATAATTGGTTCCCCAATCATTTGGATATCCACTTTCTCCGGGCCAATAACTAAAACCTCCATTGTTTAGTTGGAATTTTTTTAATCGTTCCAAACCTGCTGTTATATTATCTTTGATTTGAGATTTTTTTGTATTGGGTAAATTCATTAAATCATCCAAATAGAGTTGTGGAAAAACAGAAGAAGTAGTTTGCTCAATACAACCGTGGGGATAAGTAATCAGGTAATCCAGCCGTTTTTTTAGATTTATCGGTGGGATATTTGATACTTCAAGTGTTGCTTTATTTGTGCCCTTAATTCCCAATGCTTGATAATCAATAGACCAATTTTGTCCGGCTTCAATTACTTGATTTTTTATATGGGTTATTTCGGGATTGGCAATCCGAACTTGTATTTCGGTTTCTTCATAGGATTTGATGCCATTTCCTTCTACTGTTACTTTTATTTTACCGATACCAATTTTTTTGGCAACTTGTAAATCAAAATTAACCATTTGTTCTCCGGGTTGATTAAAATGTATATTTTGAATCGGATTTCCTATATTTTTGATGAGGTTGTTTGTTTGTAAACTAAGCTTTACATTTTTTATTTTTTTATCATTTACAAAAATGCTTACAGGTAATTTTAGATGTTCATTTGGACCTAAAACTCTTGGGAGACTGGTTAGTACCATTAGAGGTTTTTTTACGGGCACGGTTTTTTCTGCATTTCCATAAGCAGCTTTTTTGGTGTTTCCTGCAACAAGCATTACACGAACAGCACCTATGTAGTTGGGCAATTTTAATCGATGTTTTCCGGTTTCTCCTTTTTTTAGACTGAAAGGACCGATAAACTGAACAACCGGTTTAAATCTATTAGCTTTTCTATTGCCCTTTTCTACCAAGTCTTCATCACCACCAATGGCAAAAATTCCTGCCAATTTTCCATTAAAAGCGCCCATTACATATGAATACATATCATAAGTTTTGACGCCAAGTGCTTGTCTGGAATAAAAATTATTCCAAGGATTTGGGGTTTTAAAACG
>JALSTJ010000090.1 GCA_026983815.1 Flavobacteriales bacterium | reverse complement strand
GGAACTCTTTTTCCAAATCACGGAAATGATCGACGTAGAACAATTCACGTTTTGAACGTCCACCGTACCAGTAGGAAACTTTTCTGTTGGTTTTCAGTGTTTTAAACAAGTGGAACAAGTGCGAACGCATCGGCGCCATACCTGCTCCTCCACCGATATAAACCATTTCGGCATCGGAATCTTCATTGATAAAGAACTCGCCATAAGGTCCTGATATTTTTACAATATCACCGGGTTTTCGAGAGAAAATATATGATGAAGCAACTCCGGGGTTGACATCCATCCAAGTATTTTTTTCTCTGTCCCAAGGTGGGGTTGCGATACGAACATTTAACATAATTCGTCGTCCTTCGGCAGGATAACTTGCCATTGAGTAGGCACGTGTTACCTCTTCGTCGTTTTTCATTACCAAGGGCCAAAGGTTGAATTTATCCCAATCTTCTTTGAATTTTTCGGGTTCGCCGGGGTGTTCAACCGGATGTGCTGTAATATCAATGTCATTATAGTTTACAGTAGCAGGTGGCACATCAATTTGTATATAACCACCGGCTTTGTAGTTGATATCTTCCGGCACTTCAACAATAAATTCTTTGATAAACGAAGCCACATTGTAATTGGAAACCACTTTGGCATCCCATTTTTTTACACCGAATACTTCTTCCGGCACTTCAATTTCCATATCTTCTTTAACCTTCACTTGACAACCCAAACGCCAACCTTCTTCTTTTTCTTTCAAGGTAAAGTTAGGTTCTTCGGTAGGCAACATTTCACCGCCACCGCTTTGCACTTTCACTCTACACTGTAAGCAAGTACCACCACCACCACAGGCAGAAGGCAAGAAAACTTTTTCGTTGGAAAGAGTAGAAAGCAAACTGGAACCGGATTCCACTTCGATTTCTTTTTCGCCGTTTATTTTTATTTTTACTTTTCCGCCGGGTAATAATTTTGCTTTGGCTACCAATAAAAATACTACTAATAAGAGTACAATTATTAGAAATATTACTACACCGGCTATGATTACTTTTGTCATATTTTGATCCATCTTCTCAAATCTTTTTTATTATATTTTAATTCCCATAAATGCCATAAATGCAATTGCCATTAAACCTGTTACAATAAATGTAATTCCGATGCCTTTCAGTGGTTTCGGAACATTGGAATAGGCAATTTTTTCACGAATTGCCGCTAATAAAACAATAGCTAACATCCAACCGATACCCGAACCCAATCCGTAAACCAATGCTTCGGATACGTGAGTAAATTCCTTTTGTTGCATAAACAACGAACCACCCAAAATAGCACAGTTTACAGCTATCAACGGCAAGAAAATACCAAGCGATGAATATAAAGCGGGGGCAAAACGTTCGACAAACATTTCAACCAGTTGTACCATTGCGGCAATCACGGCGATAAACATTATAAAACTCAAAAAGCTCAAATCGATATTAGCAAATGAAGGGTCTAACCATTTTAAAGCTCCCGGTTGTAATAAATATTTATCAATCAAGAAGTTAACAGGTAGCGTTATGGTCAAAACAAATACTACGGCAGCCCCTAAACCAACGGCGGTTTTTACCTTTTTGGAAACGGCTAAATATGAACACATTCCCAAGAAAAAGGCAAAAATCATATTTTCTATAAAAATACTTCGTATGAATAAATTAAATAATTCCATAATCTAAAAATTTTATTTTTCTGTTAATTTGGGATATAAAGCTCTTTGCACCCAAATATAAATACCCAGTGTGATCAATGCCATTGCGGGCAATAACATCATTGCATTGTTGACATATCCGTGGTCGTATAACCATTGCGGAATTACTTTATGGTCAAACAATGTTCCCGAGCCGAGCAATTCTCTAAAAAATGCTACGATAATCAATACCAATCCGTAGCCGGCACCATTTCCGATACCGTCAAGGAACGAATCCAAGGGTTTGTTTCCCATTGCAAATGCTTCCAAACGCCCCATTACGATACAGTTTGTAATGATAAGTCCTACAAATACGGATAATTGTTTACTTACTTCATATTGATAGGCTCTTAAAACTTGGTCAACCAAGATTACCAATGCCGCTACCACCAATAATTGTATGATGATACGAATTCGTGTAGGGATATAATTACGCATCAATGAGATGATTAAGTTACTAAAAGCCACAACTACCATTACCGATAATGCCATAATAATAGCAGGCATCAATTTAACAGTGATAGCCAAAGCCGAGCAAATACCGAGAATTTGTACGGTTATCGGGTTATTTTCGTTTAAGGGGTCTCCTATCAAATCGACCCATTTATGTTTTTTTGCCATAGCTCAATTATTTTTTATTTTTAATTTTATTAAAGAAAGGCACATAATGTTTAAGTCTTTCTTGCAACATATTTGTAACGCCATTACTGGTCAAGGTAGCCCCCGAAATAGCATCTACTTCATTGTCTTCCTTGTCCGTATTTTTAGGGTCTTTATTTCCTTTCAATACGGTAATACCTTTAAAAGTGCCGTTATTATCATAAATTTTTTCACCTTTAAATTCGTTTTCAAACCATTTTTTAGTGATTTCGGCACCCAATCCGGGCGTTTCACCTTTGTGTCCGAATTTGATACCTTTTACGGTGTTCAAATCATCTTCCAAAGCGATATATCCCCAAATGTCGTCCCATAAACCTTTTCCATAAAGCGGAATGACATAGTATTTTTTACCATTTTGTTCTGCGATAAAAATAGGAAAACGTTGTTTTTCAACAGGCTTTTTCACTTCGGTTTTCATCTTGATATCAAATGCTTTAACATTTTCATCAACGCTTCCGTCTGCTTTTAAAGCATATTGCTTAACGAAGTATTTTTTAAAGTATTTTTCAATCGTTTTATAATTGAATTTCAAACCTTCCGCTTCTGCTTTTTTAGTCAGATTTTCCTTATCCAAACCGATGGTGTACATAATATCGGTCATTTTTTCTTGTCTTATATTTTGCTCTTGCATAGGTTTTAACCCCATTGCCGCTAATGATAGCAATACGCCGATAACAACAACGACTATCGAAGCAAAAAGTATAGTATATGTATTACTGTTTCTGTCCATAATAAATTAAATTAAGCCGTTTGTTTTTCAAATCTTTTTTTTCTCCTCTTGATATTTGCTTGCACTACGTAATAATCAATAGTAGGAGCTACTACATTCATCAATAAAATTGCAAGCATCATTCCTTCGGGATAAGCGGGGTTAAAAACACGTATCATTATGGCAAACATACCGATTAACAAGCCGTAAATCCATTTTCCCGTTTTGGTTTGTGCCGCAGTAACAGGGTCGGTTGCCATAAATACAGCTCCAAAAGCAAAACCTCCTACCATTAATTGTTTCCACCAAGGAAATTGCATCAAGGGGTTATGTCCCCAAAGATTAAAAATAACACCCATTAAAGCACCACCTAAAACAACGGAAACCATCACACGCCAACTGGCTACTTTGGTAAACAGCAACAATGCCGCACCAATTAAAATCATCA
>JALSTJ010000089.1 GCA_026983815.1 Flavobacteriales bacterium | reverse complement strand
CCGAATGAACATTCATTTTAATATGACAAAAAAAGAAAAAATACTAAAAACAGCTTTAAAATTAATTGCAAAGCAAGGTATTCAAGAAACGCCTATGTCTCAAATATCCAAAGAATCCGGAGTAGCGATGGGAACAATTTATCATCATTTTAATAGTAAAACCGAAATCATAAATGCCATTTACATTTATCTAAAACAAGAAATGGGCAATGCATTGTTAAACATTCCGGAACAATCCAACGATTATAAAAAAAATTTTTTCCGAATTTGGAATAATTTATACGAATTTTATTGTCAAAATGAAGAGGCATTCAAATTTTTACAAACCTATAAGCAATCTCCTTTGATTTCCGATGAAACCAAAGAACAAGGTCAAAAATACTATCAACCTATTATCGACTTTTTGCAACAGGGAATTCAAGATAAAGTTTTTAAACCGAACCATCTGGTATTATTAACCGAAACCCTTCACGGTAATGTAGTTGCGTTAGTGCATATTTATTTTCAAAAAACTATTACAGTAAATAAATCTATCGTTGAGCAAGCCATCAAAATGTCTTGGGACAGCGTAATAAACCATAAATAAAATGAAAAATAAAACAATTTTAGTAACCGGAGGTACAGGTTATATCGGCTCTTGGGTAACCAAAGGTTTATTGGAAAAAGGATATACCGTTAGATTAACCGTTAGAAATAAAGCTCAAAAGGACAAATACAAACATTTGCTTGATATAGAAAAATCAACAAATGGAAAGCTGGAATTTTGGCAAGCCGATTTATTATCGGAAGGAGCTTTTGATCAAGCGATGGAAGGCTGTTCTGCTGTTATTCATATGGCTTCTCCTTTTACTTTGCGATTTAAAAATGCCCGAAAAGAACTCATCGAACCGGCTCTTAACGGCACAAGAAATGTATTAAATGCCGCAACAAAATCCGCAACAGTAAAAAAAGTAGTACTGACCTCCAGTGTGGCTGCCGTACACGGCGATAATATCGACATGAAAGAATTGGGAATCACCGAATTTACCGAAGAACATTTTAATTATTCAAGCAATGCATCACACCAACCTTATTCCTATTCTAAAGTATTGGCCGAAAAAGAAGCATGGAAGATCGCACAGAATCAAAATCAGTGGAAATTGGTAGTGATAAATCCTTCGTTTGTTATGGGACCTTCTTTAACGGAAACTTCCAATTCGGAAAGTTTAAATTTTATGAAAGAAATGCTTTCGGGCAAATATTTTTTTGGAGCTCCTAATCTGATGTTTGGTTTTGTAGATGTTCGCGATGTTGCCAAAGCACATATTTTGGCTCTGGAAAACGATTCCGCCCAAGGACGACACATTTTGGCAGAAAGAACCATAAGTGTTTACGAATTTTCAAAAATTATCAAAAAAATATATGGAAATAAGTATAAATTACCAATGATGCAATCGCCAAAATTTATATTATATACGGTAGGATGGGCGTTTAATCTTACAAACAAATTTATTACCAGAAATGTAGGGCATGACATCCGACTGAATACTACAAAAAGCAAAGAAAAATTAGGATTAACCTATATGTCTTTGGAACAAACTGTAAAAGACATGATTGATCAAATTGAAAAAAACAAAACCTTATGAAAAAGAAAATCTTTATTACCGGAGGAACAGGTTTTTTAGGTCAAGAAGTTATCAAACGACTTCAAAAAGAAAATGTAGAAATAAAAGGACTTGCACGTTCTCAAAAATCCGCTATGTTATTAGAAGAAATGAATGTTCGCCCCGTTATTGGAAATATGGAAAATATTTCCGAATGGAAAAACGAATTACAAAGCCAAGATGTGGTGATACATTGTGCCGCTCCGGTTGAATTTTGGGGTCCTTGGAGCAAATTCCGAAAAGGTATAACCGATGCAACGATAAATCTTTTCACAGCAAGTGAGCAAATAGGTGTTAAACAGTTTATTTTTATCAGTTCGGAAAGTGTTTTGCAAAACAAAAAAGACTTAATAGACATTGATGAGACAGAACCATATCCCCAAGAACCCAATTCCTATTATGGAAAAGCCAAAATGCTTGCAGAAAAATACATTCGAAACACTTCCTCACAAATGAAAAGTATTATTATTCGCCCGACTTTTATTTGGGGAAAAGGAGTAAAAGCCCTCGATACCATAATCAATAAGATACAATCAAATGATTTTATGTGGATTGACCAAGGAAAAGCAATGTTTGAAATGGTTCATGTAAAAAATGTTGCGCAAGCCATTTATCTTGCCATTGCAAATGGAATAGATAAGGACAAAGGAATATATTTTGTAACCGATGACAATCCGCAACCGGTTCGCAGTTTTTTAACAAAGTTAATCCAAACACAAAGTGTTGAGCCGCCATCCAAAAATATATCGAAAAGTTTGGCTCTTATACTTGCCAATATAATAGAACGAATTTGGAAAATTTTTAAAATAAAATCCATACCTCCAATTACACGATTTGATGTTGCATTTGTAGCAATGTCCAGGAAATACAATATTTCAAAAATAAAAAAAGACTTGCAATACAAACCGATTATCAATGAGATGGAAGGTTTAAAAGAAATAAAAAAATATAACGATTAAAAAATAATAATAACATGATAAAACTATACGGTTCAAAAAATTGTCATAAAACAAATTATTATATCTCCGAATTAAAAAAATACAAATTGGAATTTAGGTTTTTAGATGTTATAAAAAATAAAGAATATGCAGAAGAACTAAAATCTCTTTATAAAACAAAAAAGTTAAATTTTCCTACTATATTAGTCGATGGAAAAAAATTAAGAAATCCAAATGATAAAGAATTAAAAAAATGGTTAATTAAAAAAAATTTATTAAAAGATTTTTAATATGAAAACTATAGCAAAAAACATCAAAAATTATTTTTACAAAAAAGAAAAAGGAGAAGAAACAGGCATTGCTCCTGAAGGGATGTGCCCAAATTGTTGGGGTTATCATGAATGGGAAGGTGAGTATTATGAATTAAAAAAAGATAAGCATTTAATCCCTGGAAATGATATTTATGAAAGCTTCATTAGCAAAATTGTAGAGAAACATGTAAAAACAACACATATTCATGAAAACCAATACATTTGCTCAACTTGTAATCAAGTAATATCATAAACTAATGTCCCTAAACAAAATCGGCTTGGGAGGTGGATGCCATTGGTGTACCGAAGCAATTTTTCAGTCTTTGAAAGGTGTATATAAAGTAGAACAAGGATGGATTGCTTCAAAGGATGAAAACACCGAGTTTTCTGAAGCGATAATCGTTCATTTCGATCCAAATGTTATTGATTTGTTTACATTGATAAACATTCATTTACTCACCCACAGTAGTACAGTAAACCATTCCATGCGACAAAAATATCGATCTGCTGTTTATTATTATTCTAAACATCAAAAAATAGAGATAGATAAGATTATTTCAAAGTTACAAATAGAATTTGATAATCAAATCGTGACAAAGTCCTATGCCTTTAATTCTTTTCAATC
>JALSTJ010000088.1 GCA_026983815.1 Flavobacteriales bacterium | reverse complement strand
AACTTTTACACCAAAACTATAAGTTTGAGTCAATGGAATATTGAGTCCTGTAAATCCATAGGTATTACTGCCTGCAGCATATTGGCTGCCTTCGGGGTCAAAACCACGGAATGGAGTCCATAATAAGAAGTTTCCACCACTTACATTAAATTGTAAGTTTTTAATGGCTGTTCTACGAAGTATTTTTTTTGGAAAATGATACGAAAGAGAAACATTTCTTAGTTTCAACCAAGAAGCATCTTGAACAAGTATTTCGGATGCTCTATTATAATGGGTAGAACTTCTATACCAGTTTTCGTCAATATAATAAGGAATGTTATTGGGAATCCAATTTCCGTTTCCGTCATCTATAACTCCATCCAAAACTTTATCGACGTATCTTTCTTCTGTTATTTTAATAGTTCCATCGCGTATGCTGTTTCTTTGTCCGGCATCGTAAACATCGCCACCTTTTTTATACTCGAAATTAAAGCTTAAATCAAAGTTTTTATATGAAAAACTATTGGAGATTGATCCTACCCAATCTGGCAAAGCATGTCCCACAATAACTTTTTCGCTGGTGTCTATTATTGGCGCTCCGTCGGAGAATATGATACGGTCACCGTTTTCATTATATTTCCATTTGTAACCATAAAGGGTTCCGGGAGCATCACCTTCTTTTACCATAGAAACTACTCCTGCATATCCACTGTTTGCATAGATAACTTGTGGAATGCTTTCAGGTAAGTTAAAAACTTTACCTTTATTTGTTGACCAGTTGACGGTAGTAGACCACTTGAATTTAGATTTGTTAAACCATCTGGCATTTAATAATAATTCATGTCCAAAATTTTGTAAAGAACCTATATTTTTATATATTCTGCTTTTACCGGAAGCAACACTTATTGGAACAGGGAAAATTAAATTTGTATTTAGATTGTCATAGTAAGTATAATCAATTCTAAATCTATTGCCAAAAAATCTTAAATCAACTCCATATTCAGTGGTTCTTTGATTTTCAGGTTTTAAATTAGGATCTCCAGTTATTGCATATGGGTAAATAATTCCCAGTTCTCCTTGATAATTTGTAGGAGTAGAACTTAATAACCATTTGTTTCCTAGAATTCCAATAGGGGCGTCTTTACCTACATTAGCCCAAGAAAATCTTAGTTTGGCAAATGATAAGTATTTTGCATCTTTGTCAATTAGATCATTAAATAAATAAGAAAGGCTTACCGATGGATAGAAAAACGAACGATTTTGCTTTGGTAAAGTTGAGCTCCAGTCGTTTCTACCCGTTAGGTTTATAAATAATTTATCATAAAATGCCAAGTCAAGTTCTCCAAACAAACCAATTCTTCTTTTGGCAGTTTTTTTGCCAAAAGGATATCTAAAAAGTGAATTTGAAATATTATTTAATTCGGGGACAATCAGTGTTTCTCCACGAATACTTTCATAATTTCTGTTTTGAGAATATACTTCATTTCCTCCAATAATACTATAAGTAATATTGTCATTAATTTTAGCGTCATATTTTGCCAACAATAATGAGGTTAAGGAGTTGAAGCGAATATTTTGGTTGATGATAAATCCATGTACCTGAGTTCCTACATCTAAGTCAGCAGGAACAAAACGATTACGGCTATCTACATAATTATCTAAGGAAACACGATAATTAAAATTAAATTTGTCTGTAACATCCCATTTTGCATTGGCACTGGCAATAAAACGGTCAACATCCGTTTGAAGATTACTCTTTTCTGCAAAGTATCTCGGGTTATCTATCCAATAAGGTGTATAATTTTTTTGTTTTCCGTTAGGAAGTAGATAATCATTAACATCTACTGACGGAGACCAATAAGACATAGCACTCATAATGGATTTATCACCATTATTAGGCAAAGCCCCTTTCGAGTTGGTATAAGCCGAAGTAACTTCAAAATCAAATTTAGGTGTAAATTGATAATCAGCTCGGACTTTTACATTGGTTTTATTGAAGTTGGTGTTTGGAACGATGCCCGAGTTAATACTTCTTCCCAAGGATAGATAATAGTTATATTTATCTTGACCACCGGTTACACTAAAATTGGTTGTATTTCCATTTCCAACACGAAAAAAATCTCTATAAATATCATGGAATACCATAGTAGGATCATCTCCGTATTCAGGTCCCCAAGTGTGAAAACTGTAAGTAGCTCCATTGATTAACCAATAGCCCTTTTCAGCGCCATATCCGTTTACTTGGGTGGGGTTGATATTGGGATTATTGGGATCCATGGTAATTTTGGAAACTCCATCTCTTCCTTCTCTCCATTTATTTTGTAATTCTACATATTTATTTACAGTACTATAATTAAACTTAGAAGAAAGACTAAATTTAGGTTTTCCTTTTTTTCCTTTTTTAGTAGTAATAATAATCGCTCCATTAGCAGCATCAATACCATATAATGCGGTAGCGGCAGCACCTTTTAAAACATTTATGGATGCGATATCATCAGGGTTTATATCAATAGCTCTGTTTGAAAAAGAAAATTGTTCGGAGCTGCTTGGAGCATTACTTCCGGTACTGGGCAAAACATTACCTGCAATGATATCATTATTAACTCTTAAACCATCTACAATAATTAAAGGTTGATTACTTACATTGGGATCCAAAGATTTTACACCACGAATCAATATATCCACACCACCTCCAACAGCACCGGATGATTGAGAAATTTGAACTCCTGCAACTTGACCTTGAATATTAGCCAGAGCATTCTGGTTGATTTGTTTCAATTCATCAACTTTAATTTGTTGTGAAGCATAACCAATGGCTTTTTCTTTCTTTTTAATACCCATGGCAGTTACCACAACCTTGTTTAGTTGCGATGCGCCTTCTTTCATTACAACTTTAAAAGGTCCGGGACCGGTAACTGTTTTTACTACATTATCATAACCAATAGCAGAAAATACCAATTGATCTCCTTTTTTTGCTTTGATTTGAAATTTACCGTCAAAATCCGTAGCGGTTCCGGTATTGGTACCTTTAATAACCACATTGACACCCGGTAAAGCTTCACCAGAAGTGTCTGTAACTGTTCCGGTTACTTTTATGGTTTGCGCAATACTTATTTGCACCACACCAATCCATAACCAGAATAATAGCTTAAATCTGTTCATAGTTCAATTATTTTTAAAATTCGGTGTCAATTTACGATTTTTTTTTGGAATTTAATTTATTGTTAAGTAAAAAAAATCTTATTTTTACTTCATAAATCAGGAAAATGAAAAAAATTATAAAGATTCTAAATACTCAAAATTATATTAATGGAAAATTTATAGAAAATTCATCAATATTTCCGGTATTTAACAAATTTTCACAAGAAGTGATTGCTGAAATATCAATGGCTGACAATCAATCAATTGAAGAGTCTATTCAAAGCAATCAAAGGGCTTTTGAAATGATGCGTAACTTTTCTGCCGGAAAAAGAGCCGATTTTTTAGAAAAATTATATGATAAACTCCAAACTTATGCCGATGAATTTGCGGTTTTGATAGCTTTGGAAGGGGGTAAACCCATCAGTTATGC
>JALSTJ010000087.1 GCA_026983815.1 Flavobacteriales bacterium | reverse complement strand
TAAAAGCTAAATCTCAAAATTTTTCTATTGACAATAAAAAATTTAATGAATTAAAAAACAGAGCCAAATATGAAAAAATAAATAATTTGTTTTTGAAATACGAATACGGAATCGGACTCTATGAAACCTTAAAACTTTTACAGAAAGAACCACAAAACAAATATTTATTGAAAATGGCATATAAATTTATAAAAAAACTCAGCGATGCTAAAAAGGATATGCGGCTTAGTTCTTATGTACCAACCATAAATCCAAGGAACCAAACAAAAAGCCAGCAAATGTTTATCAACTTTTTGTTTAACTTATCTGAAAATGAATGGATTAACTTAGAAAAAGATTTAAGAAAATACAAATAAAACAATTAAAAAAACAGTTATGAAAAAACAGATTTTAACATTCGTATTATTATTCTCAACACTTGGAATATTTGCTCAATCATTTGATGGTTACGGAGACCGAAAATTATTTTTAGGAGCAACTGCACAATCCGAAAGTTTCGGTTTGACATATTTCTTTGACCGAGCAATCAATGACTATCTATCTTGGGGAATGGAATTAAGTTATTCTTTTAAACCCAAAACTTATATATTACCTGCTGATATAGACAGAAATTATGACGGTGTTATAGACGAAAATGATACAGAAGAAGTTCAAGTGGACGGTTTAGAAAAATGGTATTATGCTTTAAAATTTAACGGACATCTTGGCTCCGCTTTAAATTTTGATGAAAAAATGGATCTTTATACCGGGATTAATGTAGGAAAAAACTTTGGTGCCCAAGTGGGTGGCAGATATATGTTTGGCGATGCCGTAGGTGTTAACTTGGAAGTAAATGTCCCGATTATGGCTAATATTATTATACCTTCCGACAATACACCTTCTACTAATTCCATTAATTATAATCTATCCAGCAACTATGAAAAATTTTGGGTAAGTTTTGGATTATTATTTAATTTATAATTTTATAAAAATACAATTTATGAAAAAATTATTTTTATTCATTTTTATAAGTTTTAGCATTCTATCACAAGCCCAAACTTATAAAATTATCAAAGAAACCAACGGTATTTTTGACGGTTTTTATCAACTTTACGATTATAACAAAGAAGATATCTTTGGTTATATGGAAGTTACAAGATATGATAAGGTTTCTCCCACCAAAAGAAAACTGAAATACAAAATTTTGGACAAAAACTTTAATGTAATTAAAAAAGGAGAAATCATCAAAGAAGCGCATGCTAAAAAAAATATTGTTACCACCGAAAAGGCTATTTATAATAATGGATACATTTTATTATTCAATTCTGAAAAAGCAAGGTATAAAAACACCTATGAAACCGTCGCTCAAATGTATGACCTTATTGACATTAAATCAAACAAAAGCATCGATTCCAAATATTTTGACGAATTATTTGAAAAAAATCCAAAAAATATTTCCAAATTAAAAAAACACAAATTCAGAAGTTTGATTTTTTCTCAAAGCTATTTTAATGCAGAGCCATTCGGTGAAGAAGGTTTTTATATAAGTAATGGATATGTATTATCATTTGAAACATTGGTTTTAGGCTTTGATGGCAAAACTTATTTAAAGAATATAAAATCACCTTACAAGGGCTATTGGCTTATAGCTCCAATTAAAACCAATAAGAATTATATTATATTCTTTGGACAAAACACAATGAAAAAAATCACTTTTGCAAAACCAAACGAATATATTTTGGTTTATGATAGAGCAGCAAATAAGTTTAAGTATAAAATCCCTTTATTTACCAATAACTATACACTTAAGCAAGAATACTTGGATATAAAAGATGATAAAATAATCATTATAGGAAAATATTTTGTTAAAAACAAAAGGGATCGAATAAAAGCAAAAAATGCTTTAGGATTTTATAAACGAGTGGTAGATATAAAAACAGGCAAGTATATCGAAGAAATATATAAACCTTATAAAGATTTGCATATTCCCAACCTAAACGAAAAAGGACGTTTTAAACACGAAGGAACAATTTCTGTAAGACACATTGACGTAACACCCCAAGGAAATGTTATGATTTTGGCAGAAACTTATAAAGGGAACTATGCCAAGGGATTATATACTTTTTTGTTAGATAAAAATTTGAACTTAATCAAATTCAAAAACTTTATTACCAAACCCAGCACCAACTATAAATTTGATTTTGCTCAGGATTTGATTAATAATAAAGGAAAACTATATGTTTTTTATGATAAAGACAATAAAAAAGAATACAATATTCATTTCTTAATTTTCAATTATGCAGATAATTCTATTACCGAAAAAACCAAACACATCAATTTAAGAAAACATTTTTTAAAGATCGGACGAGCTAAAAAAGGTTATATTTTGATGATAGAAGCCTTTAAAAAGCCTAAAAAAGGACAAAAACAAATGGAATTGCGTTTGGAAAAAATTGATTAGGAAAATTTATGAAAAAAACAATCTTAACATTAAGTTTTCTATTGCTTACAAGTATTGGCAGTTTTGCCCAAGCATACGATGGATTTGGTGACAACAAAATATTCGTAGGAACGAACTATATGCAAGAAGGGATTGGTCTCACATTTATGTATGAAATAGGAATATCCGATTATATTTCTTACGGATATGTAATGGGATACTCTTTTCAACCCAAATCCGGAATGATACAAGTGGATTATGACCAAAATAATGATGGAGTTGTCGATGAAAATGACCTGGAAAAAACCACTTATAATATTACCGAAAGAATTTACACCACCTTAATATTAAACGCACATTTTGGAGAAGTCCTTAATTTTGGAGAAGATATGGATTTATATGGCGGAATTAATTTCGGAAAGAACTTTGGCTCACAACTTGGTTTCCGGTATATGTTCGGAGAAAATTTAGGATTAAATGCGGAAGTTAATTTACCCATTATCCCCAATGTATATACCAAAATTGTTGATGAAGGTGGAAATGAAAATCAATTACATAACTTTGAAAGAGTTTTTATTAACTTCGGATTGGTTTTTAATTTATAAATTTAGGCAAATGCAAAAAATTAAGTTAAAAATCGTAGGCAAATGAATTTAATCTTTTCGGCATACGAGGATTTTTCGTGAAATTTGAAGTGAATGGAGCGTAAAACTGTCTGCTGTTTGAGGTTACGTAAATGACCTATTTAGAAAAAATATTCAACCGAGTTCAGACAGTTTAGTGAAATGAACAAAAAATTTAGAGAAATACTCGTCAGTCTAGATTTTTTGTTACTTTTTCATCAATGGAAAAAGTAAAAAATTATTAAGCTGGTAATTGATCCGGATGTTAAAATGAGGAAAACTGGAAAAAGACTGCCATTGAGCAGTCTTTTTTATTTATTATTTCATAATTTTGTAAAAAACAAAAGCAAAAAATGCCAACGCTATCAAACAAAGGAAAAAATATGCCGGCATCACCCATTCGAAAATTGGTGCCTTATGCCGACAATGCCAAAAAAAAAGGAATAAAAGTCTATCATTTGAATATCGGACAACCCGACATTAAAACACCGGAAAATGTGATTAAAGCCATTCAAAATATCGACTTGGATT
>JALSTJ010000086.1 GCA_026983815.1 Flavobacteriales bacterium | reverse complement strand
AATCCACCGATACTTACCATTAAAAAAATTGTCAGCATATATTGAAATCCGATATCTTTATGATCCAGCGAAAAGAAAAATCGGTGCCAAAATCCGTGTTTTTTATGTGTATTCATAGTCAAATTATTTTTTATAAAGTTTAGCTAATTGTTTTTCAAAATCTTTTTCAGACAGGACGGTTATAGTTGCCTTCATATTGGCGTGTCCTATTCCGCAAATTTCCGCACAAGTCAAAGGGAATTTTCCGGTTTTGGTCATTTTGACCCAACGGGTAATGTTCCTGCCCGGCAATGCATCTTGCTTAAAACGTGCATTGGGAATAAAAACACTATGCAAAACATCGTAAGATTGAATATCCATATGAACCGTTTTGTTTACCGGTATATACAGTTGATTAATGGATTTTACATCATCATCGGTATAGAGTTTTCCGTCGGGACCGGGATAGGTAAACTCCCAAAGCCATTGACGTCCCATAACAATAACGTGTAAATCCTTTTCGGGCAAAGATTCTTCAATACTTGACCAAATCGGTCCTTCTTGATATAAAAAATAAAAATCTGCTACCGCTAATAGAAAAATACCGAGATAAATCAGTTTTAATTCCTTAAAACCGATACCTTTTTTGTATCTTTCTTCACGCGTTCTTGTTTTGTTTTTGGTCAAAATCGGATATAAAATCAAAAATATGACAATGATACTGGCAACCGTTATTACACCGGTAATCAGCCAGAAAATAAAATCTACATCCGATCCGTAACTACTTGCGTTCTCTGGAAAAAATTTCATAGTTGTTAGTTATTATTTAAAAGGTTAAAAATTATAATCAATTGTATAACGGGCAGATAAACAATGGAACTCAACATAAGGGTTCTTGCTGCCTGTCTGTTTCTTTTTTTGTAAAACAAAAAAGCGGTATAAACAAAAATTATCGTTAAAAATAAAATGATAAATAGGGAAAAATTATGCAATACATTCAATTGATAAAGCATATATATCAAAGGAAAAAGGAAAAAAACCGATAGAAAAGTCAAAAGTGCATTGATTTTGTTTTTTCCTCCTTTAACCGGTAGCAAATCATATCCTCCGGCAGAATAATCATCATACCAATACCAAGCAATAGACCAGGAATGTGGCAGTTGCCAAAACAATTGCATAAGAAATAGCAAAATTGCAAAAGAATCGATTGTTCCTTCGGCTGCCAAATATCCAATCAAGACCGGTAAAGCTCCCGGAATCGCCCCTATATAAATACTCAACCGGCTTAGTCTTTTCATAGGGGTATATAAAAACCCGTAAATAATCAATGAAACAAAAGAAACAAATGCGGATAAAGGATGAACTTCATATAAAAAATAAAATCCTAAGGAACAAAACAATACAATCATCAGCACGGCTTCGGTTAAGCTCATTGTTTCCAAAGCCAAAGGTCTATTGGCAGTGCGTGGCATTTTCTTATCAAAATTTCGTTCGATAATTTGGTTGATAATATGAGCACTTCCCGTAATGAAAAAACCTCCCAAAAACAGCCATAGGATTTTTGTCCAATCCAATTCACCCATACCAAAAAAATATCCGAAAACACCCGTGAGTGCAACGATGATATCTACTTTAAATTTTATAAGTTTTTCGTATGCTTTAAGCTTTATTCTAAAATCCATTTACTGCATTCGTAACAATTGTTGCAAAAATATTTTTTCTGTAATAAAAATTACATATAGCATAATAGATTTTTTTTATAATTAAAATAAGAGATGATTATACTTTTGAATTAATTTTGAATTGTTCTTAAAGAAAAAGAAAAAAATGAAAAACAAATTCTATATAGGTTTTATATCATTATTAGTGGTTATATTGGTGCTTCTCAGTATTTTATACAAACCCGATGAGGTTCAAAACGACACGTTTTTAAGAAATTTACCGTTATTTAATGCACTGATGAACGGGCTATCATTTATCTCATTAATTTTGGCTTATTTTTTTATTAAAAAGAAAAATATAAAATTTCACGTTGGATTTATAATGGCTGCCCTTAGTTTTACCCTGTTATTTCTGATTTCTTATCTATTGTATCATTTTTCAAATCCTCCAACTTCTTTTGGTGGACAAGGCATTATAAAAATTATTTATTTGACAATTCTTTCCACCCATATAATCCTGGCGGCATTTGTTGTTCCTTTGGTTTTACTAACGATATCCGAAGCTTTTAATAAAAATTACATAAAACATAAAAAGTTTGCCAAGATTAGTCTTCCGATTTGGTTATATGTAAGTTTTACGGGGGTTATCATCTATTTGATGAACCGTCCGTATTATTAAACTTGCGATACAATATAATCCGCAATTGCCAAAGAAGCGGTAGCTGCCGGTGAAGGAGCGTTTCCGATATGAATGATATTTTGATTTTTAACAATCAAAAAATCATCTATCAAATTTCCTTGCTTATCAATAGCTTGCGCCCTGATACCGCTTGAAGCGGGAATGATATCATTTTCCGTAATTTCGGGAATCATTTTTTGCAAAGCTTTGACAAATACTTTTTTTCTAAACGAACGATACATCTCATAACTGCCTGTTTTCCAATATTTCCGGGCAACTTTCCAAAACCCGGAATAAGTCAAGGTGTCAAAAAGTTCTTTCCAATTTACTTGCAATTTATGATAACTTTCCCTGCCGAAAGCCAAAACGGCATTCGGTCCCGCATCAATTTTTCCTGAAATTCTTCGGGTAAAATGCACCCCCAAAAAAGGAAATTCGGGATTAGGAACAGGATAAATGAGATTTTTTACCAAATAAGATTTTTCGGGTTTCAATTGATAATACTCACCACGAAACGGAACGATTTTGTAAGGAATATTTATGTTCGTTTCCGCCAATTTGTCCGAATACAAACCCGCACAATTGATGACCAAATCAAACCGGTATAAATCTTTTTGGCTTATCAATTCAACTTTGTTGTCAGCAGTATTTTGCAAAGACAAGACCTTTTCATCAAAATAAAATTTTCCGCCTTTTTTTATAACAATTTCTTGTAATTTTCTACTGACTTTCACATAATCTACAATTCCGGTTTGCGGAACAAAAACGGCTTGTATTCCTTCGGCATAAGGTTCATAATTTTTTATTTGATTTTTATCCAGCAACTTTAAGTCTTGAAGTCCGTTGCGCTTTCCATTTTCATATAGTTTTTTCAATGCCGGCAATTCCTTTTCATCGGTCGCTACAATCAATTTTCCGCAAATATCATATTCAATAGTATTTTCATCACAAAAATTCAGTAATTGACGATATCCGTTGATACAATTGGTCTGTTTTAAACTTCCCGTTTTGTAATAAATGCCGGAATGAATTACGCCACTGTTTCTACCGGTTTGATGTTGTGAAATATCTTTTTCTTTCTCCCAAATACTTATTTGCCAATCGGGATATTTTTGTTGTAATTTATAAGCAGTAGCCAATCCGACAATACCGGCACCAATAATTCCCACACTTTTCATTGAAAATTTTTTATAAAATTAGGGAATATAAGTTTTTTCGAAAAAGACTTTTGACAGTAAAAAAGAAAAAAAATAAACTATCCTACTAATTTTTAATCCAACTCACTTGCTATT
>JALSTJ010000085.1 GCA_026983815.1 Flavobacteriales bacterium | reverse complement strand
GCTTCTTTGGCTCCTGTATTATCTGCAACTTTAACTCTTGATTCTTGTTGTACCATAATTACTTAGCTCTTTCTAATATTTCTACTAATCTCCATCTTTTGGTTTTACTCAAAGGACGAGTTTCCATAATTCTAACTTTATCACCCACATTGCATTCATTTTTCTCATCATGCACTACGTATTTTTTTGTTTTATGCACAAATTTTCCATATAATGGGTGCTTCATTCTTTTAACTTCGGATACAATAATGGTTTTATCCATTTTATTTTTGGTAACCAAACCGATACGTTCTTTTCTTAGATTTCTAGTTAAATTTTCCATTGATTCAAATGCTTTTAGTTACCTCTTTGATTGAGTTCCGTTAACAACTTAGCTATGGTTCTTCTGGTTTTACGAATCTCCATAGGATTTTGCAAAGGAGTTACAGCATGACTTACTTTCAAATTAGCCAATTGATCTTTTAAATCTTGTACTTTTTCTTGCAATTCTGCTGTATCCATATTTTTAATTTCTGACATTTTCATAATTCAAACTTATTTTTGTTGGAATTCCGGAGCTATGATAAATTTAGTTTTTACCGGTAACTTTTGAGCTGCCAAACGCAAAGCTTCTTTAGCAACTTCCAAAGGTACTCCATCCACTTCAAATAAAACTTTACCTGGGCGTACTACTGCAGCCCAGTATTCTACATTTCCTTTTCCTTTACCCATCCTTACTTCCAAAGGTTTTTTGGTAATGGGTTTATCAGGGAAAATTTTAATCCATAGCTGACCTTCCCTTTTCATATAACGGGTTGCAGCCACACGAGCAGCTTCTATTTGTCTGGAGTTTATCCAAGCGGAATCCAATGATTTGATACCAAAGGTTCCATAGGCCAAACGGTGTCCCCGTTGAGAATTCCCTTTCATTCTTCCTTTTTGCTGCTTACGATGTTTATATCTTTTGGGTTGTAACATGTTCTACAATTTTTAAATATAAATTATTTTCTTCTTCTATCTCCTCTTCCTCTACCTCTACCTTTTCGGCTATCTTTTTTAGCCAATCCAATCATAGGAGATAAATCTCTTTTACCGTAAACTTCTCCTTTCATAATCCATACTTTTACGCCTAAACGTCCATAAGTTGTATGGGCCTCTTCCAAAGCATAATCTATATCAGCTCTGAAAGTAGAAAGTGGAATTCTACCATCTTTATAAGTTTCAGAACGAGCCATTTCCGCACCATTTAATCTACCTGAAATTTGAACTTTAATTCCTTCGGATTCATTCATTCTCATGGTAGATGCAATAGCTTGCTTAATAGCTCTTCTGTATGAAATACGATTTTCAATTTGGCGTGCAATATTTTGCGCAACCAAACTGGCATCGAGTTCAGGTCTCTTAATTTCAAAAACATTTACTTGAACTGTTTTTCCTGTCAATTTAGCTAACTCACCTTTTAATTTATCAACTTCCGAACCTTGTTTTCCAATAATGATACCGGGGCGTGAAGTTGTAATGGTAACAGTAATCAACTTTAATGTTCTTTCAATGATAACTTTTGAAATATTAGCTTTTGGTAACCGTGCTTTTATATATTCTCTAATTTTATGATCTTCGGCGATTTTATCACCATAATTCTTTCCTCCATACCAATTAGAATCCCATCCTCTGATGATTCCTAATCTATTTCCTATTGGATTTGTTTTTTGTCCCATCTGCTTGAAATTAACTGTTTTTTTCTCCTAATATTAATTTTATTTCACTGAATCTTTTACGGATTCTATGAGCTCTTCCTTGAGGAGCGGGCTGAATACGTTTTAGCATTCCCTTTTGATTTACAAAAATTTCTTTGATATATAAACCTGCTTCCTCAATATCTCTATCAGGGTTTTTGTTTTCCCAGTTTGCAATGGCACTTAATAAAAGTTTCTCAATTACAGAAGCACTTTTATTGGGTGTAAATTTAAGCACGCCTAAAGCTCTGGTAATATCCATTCCTCTTACCAAATCAACAACCAATTTTGTTTTTTTGGCAGAAACTCCATGATTACTCAAGCTTGCAAATGCAACATGTTTCTTCTTTTCTTTAATGGCTTTTGCCATTTCATGTTTTCTTCGTCCCATAATGCTTATTTTTTGCCTTTATTCTTTTTCTTATCGGCACCGTGCCCTCTAAATGTACGCGTTGGAGCAAATTCTCCTAATTTGTGCCCAACCATATTCTCTGTAATATAAACCGGTATAAATTGTCTTCCGTTGTGTACGGCAATAGTTTCTCCGACAAAATCCGGTGTAATCATAGAGGCTCTTGACCAAGTCTTAACCACTACTTTCTTACCTGCTTCTTTGTTGGCAAGTATCTTCTTCTCTAATTTATAATGAACATAAGGTCCTTTCTTTAACGATCTAGCCATATCTTATTTCTTTCTACGTTCAATAATATATTTGTTACTGTATTTTTTCTTAGAACGGGTTCTATAACCTTTAGCAGGTATTCCTTTCTTAGATCTCGGATGTCCTCCGGATGCTCTTCCTTCACCTCCTCCCATCGGATGATCAACAGGGTTCATAACCACAGGACGTGTTCTCGGTCTTCTTCCCAACCATCTGCTTCGTCCGGCTTTTCCCGAAACTTCCAATTGATGATCGGAATTGGAAACTACCCCGATACTTGCATAAGAATCAACCAAAATCAAACGGGTTTCTCCCGAAGGTAATTTAACGGTTGCATACTTTCCATCTCTTGCCATTAATTGGGCAAAAGTTCCAGCACTTCTGGCCAATTGACCACCTTTGCCGGGTTTCATTTCGATATTATGAATAATTGTTCCCAAAGGAATACTTTTCAAAGGTAAAGCATTACCCGTTTCCGGCGCAACATTTTCACCGGAAATAACGGTTTGCCCTACTTTTAATCCGTTAGGCGCAATGATATAGCGCTTTTCTCCGTCAGCATAAACCACCAATGCAATAAATGCAGAACGATTGGGATCGTATTCAATGGTTTTTACCGTTGCAGGAATATTATTTTTATCCCTTTTAAAATCAATTATCCTATATTTTTTCTTATGACCACCTCCTCTGTGAGGAGCAGTAATTCTTCCTTTTTTATTTCTACCTCCGGTACTTTTCTTAGGAGCCAATAAGCTCTTCTCCGGCTTATCAGTTGTTATTTCTTCAAAATTATTAACAACTCTAAAACGCTGTCCCGGGGTTATGGGTTTTAATTTTCTTACTGCCATTTTTTTAAATGTTATAGAAATCTATATTTTGTCCTTCGGCTATATCTACTATGGCTTTTTTATATGCCTTTGTTTTTCCTTGCACAACACCGCTTTTGGTATAACGCATTTTTCTTTCGGGTGGATAATTCATCGTACGAACTTTCAATACTTCCACTCCGTATAAATCTTCAATCGCTTTTTTAATTTCGATTTTATTAGCTCTCTTATCTACAACAAAACCGTAACGATTAAATTTTTCGGTTTCGCTCATCATTTTTTCCGTTAATATCGGCTTTTTTATAATACTCATAACTTGCTAATTTTTAGAAATTTTCTTCAATTTCAGTAATTGAAGGTTCCGTCAATACCAACTTACCGGCATTCAAAATATTGTAAGTGTTTAGATTTGAACT
>JALSTJ010000084.1 GCA_026983815.1 Flavobacteriales bacterium | reverse complement strand
AATTCCGTTGAGTTGTAATCAAACTAAATAGAATAATTTATTTTTTATACCGTTTTACATATTCTCTCGGGGTGCATTGATACATTTCCTTAAAACATTTATTAAAATAGGAAGGACTGTTAAACCCGACTGTATAACCGACTTGGGCAATATCGGTATCGGATTGTTGCAAGAGAAAAGCCGCCAATTTAAGCCGTTGTATCCTAATAAATTCGGAAGTGGTCATTCCCGTAATTTCTTTTATTCTTCGGTGTAGTTGCATACGACTTATGCCTATGGCTTTGGCAAAATTTTCCACGTTAAAATCGGATTGGGTCAAATGTTCTTTTAGAACTTCCTCAATACGTTGTAAAAAACTTTCTTCAACACCTTTGATGGGGGTATTTTTTACATTTAGGGCATCATATTGACGATAAAAATCACGAATTCTTTGTTTTAACTTGATAAGATTTCTTACTTTTTCTTTTAATATTTCAATATTGAAGGGTTTGGTAATGTAGTCATCCGCACCGGTTTTGATGCCGGCTATTTTGTTTTCGTCACCTGATTTTGCCGTTAGTAGTATAATGGGAATATGAGCAGTTCGTTTATCGTTTTTCAGTATTCTGCAAAGTTCTGTCCCATCGGTTACCGGCATCATAATATCGCTGATGATTAAATGCGGTAAAATTTCAAATGCTTTTTCCGTTCCTTCCTTTCCGTCGGATGCTTTTACCGTAACAAAATCATCCTGAAAAACCGAAGCAATGAGATTGGCGACTTCGGGATTGTCTTCTACGATTAAGATTACCGGTTTATCTGTTTTTTTAGTAGCGTGAAGCTCATTCTCGGTTTTGTTTATAAAATTTCCCGAAATGATTTCTGCACAAATTTCTTTGTCATCAATTTCCTTTGTTTTTTCAATAGGAATTTCAATCCTAAAAGTGGTCTGTTTTCCGGGTTGGCTCTTAACATTGATTTTCCCTTGATGCAGATCCACCAAACTTTTAACCAAGGATAACCCGATTCCCACACCGGATGATGTGTGATCTTTTTGATAAAATCTAAAAAATATCTTTTTTAATTCGTCCGGGGTAAGTCCTTCTCCGGTATTGATTATTTCAATTTGCAACTTGTTATTTTGACAAGTTAAATTGCAACTTATTTCTCCGTTTTCCGGTGTGTATTTAAAGGCATTGGATAAAAGATTTGAAATAATTTTTTTTAAAATTTCCTTATCCATAAATACCTGCTTGTCGCAACTAAAATTTTGATGAAACTTGATATTTTTTTCTTTTGCACGGTAAACAAAGGAATCGCATAATACACATACGATTTGTTTAGGAGAAAAAAATGTTTTTTGCAATTTTACTGCACCGGTTTCCAATTTTGCGGCATCCAGTAATTGATTGACCAGTTCGAGTAAACGATTGGAATTTTTTTCGAGAATTGTTATATTTTGTTTATCTTCGTCTGTAAGAGATTTGTTTTTTTTCAAAACTTGTGTAATACCCGAAATTAAAGTAAGCGGGGTTCTGAATTCGTGTGAGATATTGGTAAAGAACAGGGATTTTGCCGTATTTAATTCTTTTAATTTTTGTGCGGTTTTACGATTATTTTTATAAGCAAAAAACAAGAATAAACTCGTCAAACCTATGAGTGTTAATCCGCCTAACAACATATTTCGTTCATTTTTCTTTTCCCTGTTCAATAAAGCGATTTGCTGTTGTTTCCGATTAGCCTGAAATTTAACTTCCAATCTGCGAGATAATTCTCTGTTTTGTTTTTTATATAATTCTTTACGGGCTTCATAAGCCGATTTATCGTAAAATAAAGCTTTCTTATAATCTCCCGCTTTTTCATAAGCCTCCGACAAACCTTCCAATAAATAAACATAATGTAAATTTATATTCGGATGTTTTGCATAATAAATACTATCGGCCAAAATATATTGGTGTAGGGCTTTGGGATTATTTTTCAGAATATCTTTGAGAAAATCTCCGTAAAAAATATACAAATCCGCCAATTCTTTATCATAATTTGTTTGTTTATAATAATCGATGCTACTTTTAAAAACAGAATCGGTTTTTTTATAATCTTTGACTTCATTTTTGAAATATAAAGCTTTGAGCAAAAAAACACGAGACATCAAGTTGTAATCATTGGCTTTTCTAAAATAATTTTCACATTCTTTTAAAACTTTTAATGCCTCATCGGGTTGGTCTTTGAGAAAAAGAATTTCCGATAAAAGCAATTTGATACGATAAATCAACGGCTCGTTTAGTATTTCTTGTGCTTTTTTTAATGCTTCAAGGCTTAAATCGTGTGCCAGTTCAACACCATCGTGTGTAAAGGTTGATTTGGAAATTCGAGCTCTTTTATAAATGGATTTTACATCGATTTCATCAAGTTTATTTTGCCGTTTACTCAAAGAATCCACTTTTAGGTAATATGCTACGGCTAAATCGAAATTTTTTGTAGCAAAATAATTATTTGCCTTCGCAAAATACAAGCGTTTCAGTAAATTTTTGTCTTTATTTTCGGCACTGATTAAATGAATTTCTCGGGTTAAGCTATCATTTTCTTTGAGATGATCCGTCAGTGTGATTATTTGTAAAATTGACTGGATTCTCAAACTGTCATTCCTGTTTTTTTTTGAAAAAACCAATGCCTTCCTTCCGTAAAACAATGCACTGTCCGTTATACCTCTCTTTTGAAAAGTATAGGATTTTTGCAAATATATGCCTCCCGAATCTATTGTTTGAGAATGTATTTTTAATAAATCCGTCAGCAATATAAATAAAAGGAAAAGATATTTTATCATCGCATTTCCAATAATTTTAATCTAATGATTATATAAAATAAATCACTTGAATATCAACAAAAATAGTTTTTTTATCAGAAATGCTTTTAAACAAACAATCAAAAAATCTTATTCCCGGACTTTTTATCATTATCTTTCTCTATATCTTTTTTCAATTTTTTGGTCGATTTTCCTTTGCTGAATCGGTAACTTGCACGGATCATAAAAATATTTTTAAGCAAACTGATATCGTAAGTGAGTTTTTCTCGATAAATTGGTGTTTCTACATAAGAACCTTGTAAATAGCTTACGCCGGTATCAACCGGTAGCATATATAATGCCATCAAAGTCAATTTTCTTTTCATAAATGATTTTTGAAACATTAACCCCCAAAAATCGTTGTTCCACATATGATATCCTTGGGCAGTGATGTTTTTGCTTAAATTGTTTTGATAAATCAATCCCGATGTAATATTGTGTTTGCGGTTGATATAAATCAGATTTCCGTTCATCCGCCAATCGTGAATTTTGTTTTCCATTCCGTTTTGAACGATGCTACTCGTATAAAAATCGGCATTGGTTTGAACAAACAGACTTTTCATTATAGGAAAAGCCAGACTTCCTTTAATGCCATAATGTTTATATTCCCCTACGTTTTTATAGGTATATTCCAATATTCCGTCATTTCGCAGTTTCCCGATTTGTGCAATATAATTGTTTGAAAAATGATAATAAGGCTCTATGCTGATAAAACCCTGCATCACTTCCACACGAGTAGATAATTTATGTATGACTTGCGGTTGTAAATGCGGATTTCCTTTGCTGACGGTCTGATTGTCCAAAATCAAAGTGTTTGG
>JALSTJ010000083.1 GCA_026983815.1 Flavobacteriales bacterium | reverse complement strand
AAGAAAAGAAATCAAGAATTTAAATTGTTGGACAAAGATGTTATCGAAGCAATTTCCAATAAAGATTTGATTTCTTATGATATTGAAGACCAATTGGATGAAAAACTAAGCTTGGGACAAAAAGTTGCAGATAAAGTTGCCGAATTTGGTGGAAGTTGGACTTTTATTTTTTCATTTATTATTTTTCTTATCCTTTGGACTTCATTAAATGTTTGGGTTCTAAAATCCAAAGCTTTTGACCCCTACCCTTTCATTTTACTAAATCTCTTCTTATCCATGTTGGCTGCCATACAAGCTCCCATTATCATGATGAGTCAAAACAGACAAGAAGAAAAAGATAGAGAAAGAGGTGAAAATGATTATAAAGTAAATTTGAAATCCGAATTGGAAATAAAATTATTACATGAAAAAATTGACCATTTGATACTTTACCAAAATCAAAAATTGCTTGAAATTCTGGAAATTCAAACAGATTATTTAGAAAATATCAACGAAAAATTAAAATCTTTGGAAATAGCAATAAAAAGACATCCCAAAAATTAGGATTGTAAATTATACTTCCAAACTTTCACCTACAGACAGTAAAATCAATTCTTTTCCTGCTTTATTAAAAACTTCTTTGGCTTTGTTATGATCAATAGCTATCACAGGCCAAGTGTCGTAATGATAACCTAAAACTTTATCTGTTTTTACAAAATCAGCGGCTACCGCAGCACTATCAATTCCCATGGTAAAATTATCGCCAATAGGCAAAATCGCCAAATCCAATTGAGTGAACAATGGTATCAATTCCATATCTTTGGTCAATCCGGTATCGCCTGCAATATAAACAGATTTACCTTCACTTTCCAATACATATCCGGCAGGGTTTCCACCATAAGTTCCATCGGCAAAACTACTGGAATGCCAAGCATTGACCATGGTTATTCTACCAAAATCAAAAATCCAACTTCCTCCGTGATTCATGGCATGTCCATCTACTCCATATTTGGAAAAATAATTTATAATTTCAAAATTTGAAATCAATTTAGAAGTAGGATTATTTTCGGCAATTGTTTGCACATCCAACACATGATCCTGATGGGCATGTGTTACCAAGATATAATCGGCTTCAATATCATCAACATTGATTTTATCTTTGGACACCGGATTCTCGGAGATAAAAGGATCGACAATTATTTTATTTCCGGCAGTCTCAATAAGAAGGGTTGCGTGTCCTAAAAATGTGATTTTCATGATTTTCTATTTATTGATTTTCAATAAGCAATTTACAAAAAATAATATAATTTGTCAAATATTTTAAAAGCTAATTCGATAAGATACCAAAAAATAATGTTGATATCTAACCAAGGATAAATTATTATTTTTTGATCGATATTTTTTTACAAAAATTAAAGAATTCAATATACTGATACTTGCCCCGCCCAACACATCCCAGATATCATGTTTATGAGCATAAATTCTGGAATAACCAACCCAAGAAGCTAATAAATATGCAGGCCAACCCACTTTCCAACCATAACAGATTTGCAAAAAAGAAGCCCCCGAAAATGCCGATGCCGTATGCCCCGAAGGGAAGGATAAATTATCCGAGCCATCCGGACGCTGCTTAACAACCAACCTTTTTAATATTTGTGTCTCCAACATGGAAAAGGCATAAGCTTTCAGAAATTGCCAGTGGGGTTTGTCATCGGATTGATAAAAATAAGTAGAACCCAATGCAGCAACAGGCAATGCTATCTGCAAAATATCTCCGGATTTTCTTATCCAACTTTTATTCTGTTGTGTCAAACCAATCTGATAAGACAAAATAAAAATAATTATAGATAAAATAATTGATTTCTTTTTCATTTATTTTTTTAGCAATTTAATAAAAAAAGGGATATCACTCAAGACATCCCTTTAATAATCATTCCATTAATGATTTACAAAGCTTTAATTTTATCCAAAAGTGCATTTACCGTTTCTTCGTATTCTTTATTTAATTCTTTGTAAAAAGCTTTTTTGTCTTCCGCTTTTTTTCCTTGATTGATTTTTTCTTTTAAATCTTCATAAGCCGCAACCGCTTCATCGATAATTTCTTCAACTTTTGCGTCTGCTATTTCCGGTTTTAAAGTTTTTTTGAACAATACTTCGTCAATAACTTCACCAAAAATATAGTTTATTTCCTTTTTAAAATCTTTTATACTTGCCATAATTTATTTTTTTTATGTTTCAATGTGCAAATTTACGAATAAATCCTAATTATACTCGATTTTCCTCCATTAAAATCAAAGCAAAAACCGCATAATTGATAATATCCAAATAATTGGCATCCACTCCTTCGGAAATATGTGTTTTTCCTTGATTTTCTTCTATTTGTTTCACCCGATAAAGTTTCTGTATGATTAAATCCGTAATGGAACTGATACGCATATCCCGCCAAGCTTCTCCGTAATCGTGATTTTTGGCTTCCATCAAAGATTTGGCTTGGGCGATTTTTTCATCGTATAATTTTACGGCTGTATCCAAATCCATATCGGGTTGTTCGGCAATTCCTTTATCCAATTGTATCAATGCCATTGCCGCATAATTTATCAATCCCAAAAATTCGGATGCTTGTCCTTCATCCACTTTTTGTTCTTTGGCTTCTTGAAGTTGCCTGATTCTGGAAGCTTTGATATACATTTGGTCGGTGAAGGAAGGCATTCGCAATACACGCCAAGCACTTCCGTAATCTTTCATCTTTTTGATAAATATTTCACGGGCTTTGCGGATAACCTCATCAAATTGTTTTGAAGTTTTTTGCATCAATTCTAAAAATTTTGTGTAAATTTCGGATATTTTTTTTAATTAGAAAAACTTCCGAAACAATTATGAAAAAAATAGCGGTATTTTGCGGAGCAAGTTCGGGTTTTGACCCTGTTTATACACAAGAAGCAAAAAAAATGGGAAAAATCCTAACCGAAAAAGGTATTTCCGTTATTTTCGGCGGTGGAAAAGTGGGAATGATGGGGGCTTTGGCAGATGAAATTCTCAGCTTACAAGGTGATATTACCGGAATTATTCCGCATTTTCTCAGACACGAAGAAGTAGAACATGACAAAGTAAAAAATATGTTGGTTTCCAAAGGTATGTCCGATAGGAAAATCACCATCAGCAAAATGGTTGACGGATATATCGCTATGCCGGGTGGATTTGGAACGCTTGACGAAGTTATGGAAGTATTGACATTGGGACAATTACATATCGAACATAAACCCATCGGTTTCCTAAATACCAAAGGTTTCTTTAATCCGTTGATACAACAATTTGATTTAATGGTTAAAGAAGGATTTCTCAAACAAGAAAACCGTGATATGGTGCTTATTGATGAAAATCCCGAAAGATTATTAAAAAAAATGGAAAATTATATTCCACCGAAAGTCAGTAAAATGATTGATACCGTTGCTACCATAAAACCGTCAAAAAAATAATTATGTTACTAAAAAAAATCAAAACTCATAAAAATTTGGATTTTTACAAAGCGGATATTAGCTCATCCATAGATTTGCCATTTGTAGATGAAGGAATTGTAGCCGGATTTCCTTCGCCTGCACAGGATTATATGGATTTGACTTTGGACTTAAACAAAGAGCTTATCAAACATCCTTCGGCTACTTTTTACGGAAGGGTTAAGGGAAATTCCATGATAGATGCAGGTATTAATGACGGAGATATTTTGGTTATCGACCGTTCGTTGGATTATCGTAACGGAATGACTGC
>JALSTJ010000082.1 GCA_026983815.1 Flavobacteriales bacterium | reverse complement strand
GGAAAACTACCGGTACCGGCGATTAATGTAAACGATTCCGTTACCAAATCCAAGTTTGATAATAAATACGGATGTAGAGAAAGTGCCGTAGATGCCATTCGCAGAGGAACCGATTTGATGTTGGCGGGAAAAGTTGTAGTAGTTGCCGGATACGGAGATGTTGGCAAAGGAACCGCCGCTTCTTTTAGAGGAGCAGGTTCAAGAGTGATAGTTACCGAAATTGACCCGATTTGTGCCTTGCAAGCGGCAATGGAAGGTTATGAAGTCAAAAAAATGGACGATGCGATAAAAGAAGCCGATATCGTTGTTACCGCTACCGGAAATAAAGATATCATCACGGGAAAACATTTTCAAATGATGAAAGATAAAACGGTTGTTGCCAATATCGGACATTTTGATAATGAAATCGATATGGCTTGGTTGAATAAAAATTACGGACATACCAAAGATACAATAAAACCGCAAGTAGATAAATATACTGTGGAAAATAACGATATAATAATTTTAGCCGAAGGACGTTTGATGAATTTGGGTGTAGCCACCGGACATCCCAGTTTTGTGATGAGCAATTCGTTTACCAATCAAGTCTTGGCGCAAATGGAACTTTGGCAACATGGTGATAAATACGAAAACAAAGTCTATATGTTACCCAAACATCTGGACGAAATGGTTGCTCGTTTACATCTGGAACATTTGGGCGTGGAATTGGACGAATTGACCGATGAGCAAGCAAAATATATAGGTGTAAAAAAAGAAGGACCTTATAAACCCGATTATTACAGATACTAAAATCGATAGAAAGAAATATGTTAAAACAAAGTTTACAACAAAAATTACAACAGAAACTTACGCCTCAGCAAATCCAATTGATGAAGCTTATTCAATTGCCTACGATGGCTTTTGAACAAAAAGTTAAACAAGAATTGGAAGAAAATCCTGCTTTGGAAGAAGGAAAAGAAGAACTGACCAAAGATGATGATTTGGACAATACGGATGATATTTATGATGAGCAAACCGAACTTCCCGAAATTAATATAGATGAATATTTGCCGCAAGATGATGTTCCCGAATGGAAACTCAAACAAAATAATTATTCATCCGATGACGAAGAAAAAAAAGTGCCTTATGCACAAGGAGAAAGTTTTACGGAATATTTAAAATCACAATTGGCATCCTTTAATTTTAATGAAAAACAAAGAAAAATTGCCGAATTTTTAATCGGTAGTATCAATGATAACGGATATTTGCGAAGTGATTTGTCGGAATTGGTAGATGATTTGGCGTTCGGACAAAATATTTTTACCGATGAAAAGGAAGTGGAAGAAATCTTACATAAAATTCAAGAACTCGATCCGCCGGGAGTAGGGGCGAGAAACCTTAAGGAAAGTCTTATCTTACAACTCAAGAGAAAAAATGAAACACCTGCGCGTGAATTGGCTATTGAAATTTTGGAAAAAGCTTATGATTATTTTATCAATAAAAAATATCAACGTTTGCAATCCAAATTAGGAATTACTGAAGAACAACTTAAAGAAGCAATAGACGAAATAGTCAAATTGAATCCAAAGCCTGGCAATGCTTTTAGTTCTAAAGGCGGTTATGTAGAGCATGTTATTCCGGATTTTATTATCAATATTACTGATGATGAAGAAGTTGAAGTAAATCTAAATACCAAAAATGCTCCGGAGTTGCATATTTCACCGGCTTATTCGGAAATGTTAAAGGCATATAAAGCCAATAAAAAAGGCGTGCAAAAAGATGCGGTGATATTTATCAAGCAAAAGCTGGATTCAGCCAAATGGTTTATCGATGCAGTGAAACAAAGACACGAGACACTTTTAAGAACTATGAAAGCCATAGTCGATTTTCAAAAAGATTATTTTTTGACAGGCGATGAAAGAAAAATCAAACCGATGATTTTAAAAAATATTGCCGATAAAATCGGGATGGATATTTCGACGGTTTCACGTGTGGCAAGTAGTAAATACATGCAAACTCCATATGGTGTGAAGCTTTTAAAAGAACTTTTTTCCGAATCTGTCAAGAATGAACAAGGTGAAGATATTTCCACTATCAAAATAAAAAATGTTTTGCAGCAAGTGATTGATGAAGAAAATAAAAGAAAACCTTTGACAGACGAACAATTGGCAAAGTTATTAAAAGAAAAGGGTTTTCCCATCGCGCGAAGAACTGTTGCAAAATATAGAGAACAATTGGGAATTCCGGTGGCAAGATTGAGAAAAGAAATATAGCTTATGACCAACTCCAAAAAATCTTCGCCAGGGGAAATTCTTGCCAATTTTTTATCTGTTATTTTTCATCCATTGTTTATTCCGTTTTATACGGTTACCTTATATTTTTTTATTTCTCCTAATTTCTTTTTGCCTTCCAATATAAAATTTTTGGAGACTTATTTAATTATTGTTTCCATTATTATTCCACTACTTTTTCTATTGACATTTCTTTATAGCGGATTTATCCAATCCACAAGTTTAAAAACGACAAAAGAACGTTTTTATTTTTCTTTTGTTATGTTTACTGTTTATTTTATCTTATCTCAAAAAATAGCATCTTTTCATATTTTTTTGGAGCTACTACCATTTTTTATAGGCATCACTTTTTCAATTTTCATGGTAGGATTACTCAATTTTTTTCATAAAAAACCCAGTTTACATGCCATGGCTTTGGGAGGAAGTTTGGCTTTTCTGATGATTTGGAGTTTTTATTCGCACTTGGATATACTATGGTTTCTAATCCTTGAAATTTTTATATCTGCTTTGGTCTTGTCTGCACGTGTGTATATAGAAGAACACAGTTTGCGTGAGATTGCCTGGGGATTTTTTATTGGAATTTTGATGCAAATTTTAGCTTTTTGGATTTCCTATTTTTTCTTTTAAAATTACAAAAGCATCAAAAACAGCCGGACAAATTTCGGTATTTTTTAGGTGTAAATTCAAAAGTTGAACATTCTTTTTCCGGTCTAAATGTGGATATTCCCTACAAGCTTTCGGACGAACATCATAAATCGAACAATAATTGTCCGCATCAAGAAATACACAAGGCGTTTGCTTGAACATCCATTGTTCGTCGGTGTCTTTTGTTAAATATTTTTCGATAAATTGAACCGGTTTTAATCGTAAAAATTTGGCAATCCTTTCGATGTCCTTTTCGGTAATAATCGGGCTAGTGGTTTTGCAACAATTGGCACAGTTTAAACAATCTATTTTGGAAAATACTTTATTATGAATTTCCAACATGATATAGTCAAAATTCTTTGGTGTTTTTTTCTTGAATTTTTGAGCAATTTTTTTAAATTGTTTTTTATTTTTTAATGCTTCTTGCTTTAATACCGATAGTCTTTCTTTCATTATTCTTGTTGTTCAAGGAATTTGGCAAATTTTGCTTTGGTATCGTCAAAATCAAATACATTGTTTACTTTGTAAATATCGTCGATATCATAAATATAATGATACGCATATTTTGCTAATTTAAGTTTGTCTTTATCAAAGCTAAACAATTCCATTATCTGAACCAATTGATTGACAGTTAAGCAATTATTATATTTTATGATTTGCTTGGCTGTAAGTAATTTGGAAGATTCAAAGGCTTGTTCTTCCACAGTGTTTAACATATTTGAAAATTTTTCCGGACTTACGGGTTTGGGACAACCGATATTTCCTTGATATCCGGGCACCCATACTTGTGTTCCTGAGGGAGGATTGGAAATTTGATTGTTAATATTTATGTT
>JALSTJ010000081.1 GCA_026983815.1 Flavobacteriales bacterium | reverse complement strand
AAAATAACTTCCGTATCTTGTCCTGATTCTATCGGATGATAAAAAGGATAAAGACCCTGTGCCTGAAACATTTGCGGAATTCGATATGCTGCTAGTTTTTTATCTAATGGTTTCTTGTAATTCTTTTCCATATCTGTAAGTTAAACAGTTTCCTTTAATATTTTTACAATTTCTTAACAATTGCCAAAGGTATTATTTTTTGAAATACAATCCAAAACTTTGTTTCTATCAATTTTTCCGGTATGGGTCAATTGCATTTTTTTTACTAAAAAAATTTCTTTTGGAACTTCATATTTATCTAATATTTTTGAAAAATCAATTGATACCGATTGTTCTCCTTCAAGTATCAAAATCACTTTTTGTCCCAATTTTTCATCGGGGATTCCGACGATAAAAAAATTTGATTGAATGTATGGAGTTAATTTTTTTTCAATTTGTTCGGGAATCAATTTTATTCCTCCACTATTGATAATATTATCATATCTACCTAACCACTTAAAATATTTTTCATCTTTTATATCTACCATATCATTTGTGATTACCGGTTTCTCAGCGATATCAGGTGCATGTATTATCAAGCAATTTCTTTCATCTTTTTGTATGCTGACATCCGGCAAGATATGATAATAAGCTTCCAAACCGGACTTGGGATAAAATTTGTTTATAGCCATTTTATTCAAAGGTTTGACCGCAATATGCGTAACAGTTTCGGTCATTCCGTAAGTAGCATAAATTTGATTGGGTAAATCAAAAATTTTATGTTGCAAAGCATCGGAAACCGTTGCTCCTCCTATAATCAATTTGGAAATTTTATGCATTTTATCCAAATTGGCAGAAACTTGTAAGGGAACCATCGCTCCGAAATCAAAAGATTTTTCTTGTAAAATTTGTGCTACAAACCTATTTTCAGGTGCAACAACCTCCAGATTCCAACCACCGAAAAGTGCACGCACCCACATCATTTTGCCAGCGATAAAATCGCTAGACAAGTTAAGCAAGGCTTTGGTTCCGGGGGGTAAATCAAAAAATTCAATGGTTTTTTTAGCACTATTTATCAAGTGTTTTTTTTGAATTTTTATAGATTTTGGCTTTCCCGTTGAGCCGGAAGTTTTGGCAATTATATAATCTTTGTCATCAAACAAATCGGATAAAAAAGAATAGTGCGCGGGGAATTTTTCTTTTACAAATGGGAGCAATTCAGATTTTCCGGAGAAAGAAAAACCGTGCAATCGAAATTCTGGATGCATTTTAAAGCTGAACATGATTACACGGAAAATTTATAAAAAATTATTGTTCTTTTTTGGATAGTTCATCCATCAACAAATCCATCACATCATTAGATATTCCGGTAGTAGAAAAACCTCCATCATGGAAAAGGTTTTGCATGGTAACTTTTCGTGTCAAGTCTGAAAATAAAGAAATGGTATAATCGGCACATTCTTCGGCGGTTGCATTGCCCAAGGGCGACATCATATCGGCATATTTCATAAAAGCTTCAAAACTTTTCACCCCTTTACCTGCGGTTGTTGGAGTAGGCGATTGAGAAATGGTATTCACCCGCACTTTATTTTTTTTACCAAAAAAATATCCGAAATTACGTGCAATGGCTTCCAAATAAGATTTGTTGTCCGCCATATCGTTATAATCGGGGAAGACACGTTGGGCAGCTATATAAGAATAAGCAACAATAGAACCATATTCATTCATAGCATCTTTGTTATATAAAAGATTCATGATTTTATGAAAAGAAACAGCCGATACATCCCAACCTTTGGTTAGCCAATCATAGTTTAGGTTGGTATAATGACGTTTTTTTCTGACATTAAGAGACATCCCTATCGAATGCAAGACAAAATCCAATTTTCCTCCGAGAATTTCCATGGATTTATCGATTAAATTTTCCAAATCTTCCATTGAAGTAGCATCGGCAGGAATAATTTGACTACCGGTTTTTTCAGCCAATTCGTTTATTTCTCCAAAACGCATCGCAACGGGCGCATTGGTCAAAACAAATTTTGCACCTTCTTCATGAGCTTTTTCCGCCACTTTCCAAGCGATGGAATTATGATCCAAAGCACCAAAAATAATTCCTTTTTTTCCTTTTAATAAATTGTATGCCATATCTAAATAAATTAATTTTTAAAGGCAAATATAAGTTTTTTATATCACATTTTATAAATTCACCTTATAGATCTAATTAATTTTAATTATAATGAATTGAAAATAATCATTTAATTCTTGTATATTTGCTTTAGAAAAATTTATTACAATATTTTACAAATTTGTCAGTTAAAGAATAAATTGAATAAAATAATTTAATCTATGAAAAAAGAAATACGAGACGAAGAAATTTTTTTATCTGAAAACAGAACTATTGTCAGTAAGACCGATCCTAAAGGAATCATTGAATATACCAATGATTATTTTGAAGAAATCTGTGGTTATAGCAAAGAAGAGTTATTCAAAAAACCTCATAATATAATACGTCATCCGGATATGCCCAGAGTTATCTTTAAAGTACTTTGGGATGAACTGAAAAAAGGGAACGATGTGCGTGCCGTAGTAAAAAATCTGGCAAAAGACGGAAGATTTTATTGGGTAATTACCAATTTCTTTACTGTTTATGATGAGCAAGGAAACATCAGCGGATACTATGCACGCAGAAAAAAAGTCCCTACGCACGTCAAAGTAATCATTGAAGACCTATACAAAAAACTCATAACTATAGAACAAGAAGCAGGTATGGAGGTCGCTGAAAATTATTTGATGGAATATTTGGATAATTTCAAAACCGATTTCAACGGCTATGTTGAATACTTATTCGGAAAAGATAAAGAACTCATAGAAAAATATTTAAAACAAGAAGTTTCCGACCAAGATATTTTGGATTTTGAAAAAAAATTAAATTTCAAAAAAAATAAAGAATAGACCGATTGGTTCTACAATATTTATTAATTTTGTTTTGAATTATTTTTTATGAGGATAATCTGATTATCCAAAATTCACGATTTTAAACAAAATTATTATGAAACGCATTATCAAACCCGCTCCCAAAAACGAAGAAATTACCGTAAGTCCAAAAAAAACTATCGTTAGCAGAACCGATGCAAAAGGGATTATCAAATTTGCCAACGATTATTTTATGGATATCGCCGGATATAATGAAAAAGAATTATACGGACAACCGCATAATGTCATCCGTCATCCGGATATGCCTAAAATTATTTTCAAACTATTATGGGATGAGCTGAAAAAGGGAAATGATATGCGTGCCATCATCAAAAATTTGGCAAAAGACGGTAGATATTATTGGGTAATTACCAATTTTCATACCCTACGTGATGAGGATGGAAAAATTATCGGATATTATGCCCGTAGAAAAGCCGTTCCTCAACATGTAAAAGAAGAAATTGAAAAACTCTACAAAACTCTAAGGGAATTGGAAGAACACGGCGGAATGGAAGCTTCTGAAAAATATCTAAATGAATGGCTATCCAAACACAATACTACTTTTCAAGATTATGTAGAAAGTTTGTTTGGTGGAGATAAAGAATTGATTGACCGTTATTTACGTTCGGAAGTAAGCGATGAACAATTGGCTAAATGTGAAGATAAGTTTATCTCTCAATACGAAAAATCTCATAAAACTCAAACCAAAAAAAGAGGATTTTTGGACAGACTTTTAGGTAGAAGATAATTTTTAAAACCCCATATAATTTTTGGAAACATATTATTTTATTTTGGGACTTAGTGTCCTTGTAATTTTTTCTTATTTTTTTGATATAGTTTCAAAAAAAATTAAAATTCCCTCCGTGTTATTATTGATGG
>JALSTJ010000080.1 GCA_026983815.1 Flavobacteriales bacterium | reverse complement strand
CAAAAAAAATCCCAATGGAATCTGGATTTGGGTTATTTACTCCGAACGCATCAATTTTCTCCCAATTTAAAAATTGTAACGCCCTCATTTCCTGTTATAGAAGAAACGCTTTATAAAGAAAAAAGACAACAAAATATTTTTAATTTTAATGCCGGAGGAAAATTTACCGATTTTTTTGTAAAAGATATCCAATTGAATTTTCAAAATTTTTGGGATCCGTATGACAATACGGAAAATATATTGAATTTTCAATCTACTTTAAATTTTCCAATAGGCGAAACCCAAATCCATAGTGGAATAAAAGCCGATATGGTATCGGGAACAGCTTTTGAAAAAAACATCAATATACCGGCAATTGAAAAAAATTATCAAAATTATTCTTTGGGAATTTTGCCATCTTTTAATTACACCAATGAAAATTTGGATGTAAAACTCGGATTTAAACTTTTTTATCAAAATTCAAATACAAACTATAAAAACATTCAATTTTTCCCCGATGTAACCGCCAACTTCAATCTGATTTATGAAAAATTGAGTGTATATGGAGTGCTAAACGGCGATATTCACCAAACCTCCAATATGAAATTATCCTTGAACAATCCTTATTTTGTTCCAATGGAAATATTTCCCGAGCTGATGCCATTGGAATTATACGGTGGTATCAGAGGTTCGTTTTCGTCGGCATTTTCTTATGATGTCAAAATGGGTTTCCGACAAATGAAAAACCACTCTTTTTATCAAACACGAGCCATCTATGATTATATTCCCTACGGCATTGTCTATGACGATTTGAAACAATCTTTCTTTGCTACGGACTTAAATGTCGGAGTGAGTAAAAAATTGGATTTCAAATTTAATTTTACTTATTATCAAAACAATCCCGAACATTTGGACAAAGCTTTTTATATGCCGGATTATATCCTTCGCTCGGTTATTCTATTTCATCCGACACCAAAATTGGATATCGATTTAAGTTTGTTCAATTACAGCAAACGTCCGATAGAATTTGAAAATGTCTTGGATGTTTATAGAAAAAGTTTGGAAGCATTTACAGACTTAAATGCCGAAATCAGATATCATATCAACAATAATTTTACCGGATTTATCCAAGCCAATAATATTTTGAATAAAGATTATGAAATTTTTTATGCCTATCCGGTAGAAAAATTGCAAATTTTGGGTGGCGTAATGTATAAATTTGACTTTTCCGATAAAAATAATTAACTTACACGGAAATTAACTTTAAAATTTACACACTATGAAAAAAAATGTTGGAAATCTGGATAAACTCATTCGTTTGATATTAGCCGTTATCATCTTTTTGTTTGTTTATAATAATGATAACAAGGAAACCACTACCTTACAAATAGTTTTGCTTGTGATTGCTTTTATTTTCGCCCTTACATCATTGCTGAACTACTGCCCTATTTATAGTATTTTTGGAATCGATACCAATAAAAAAAGGCAAAATTAACGGGTAATCTCTTTAAATAATTCTTCCAATTTTTTGCTTTTATGATGCATTTGTAGAATTTTTAGTCCGTGTTCTTGTGCAAAATCAAAAACAACGGGACGCATATCATTTGTCGTATGAAAAGCCAAGCACCAAATGGAATCCATAATATTTTCGGCGGCATCCAAATCCGGCAATTGATCCAAAAATTCCCTCTCGATTTTCAGGTCAAATTCCACTTCTATAATTTGTTGCCCGCTTTGCAATTCACTCATTTTTTTATCTGCAACGATTGCTCCTTTACTGATAATCAGAACACGATCTGCCATCTGTTCCACTTCTTGCATAATGTGTGTGGAGAGCAAAATGGTTTTATCTTTTCCCAAATCTTTGATCAGTTTACGAATATCCACCAACTGATTGGGGTCCAAACCGGTTGTCGGTTCATCCAATATCAAAATATCCGGTTGGTGTATCAATGCGGCTGCCAAACCTACTCGCTGACGATATCCTTTGGATAATTGTTCTATTTTTTTATGAGCTTCGGGTGTCAATCCGGTTTGCTCAATCACTTGTGCTATTCTTTCTTTGGAGACATTGTAAATTCCGGCTGTAAATTCCAAAAATTCCCGAACATACATATCGGTATATAAAGGATTATGCTCCGGTAAATAACCGATATGTTTTTTGATTTGCAAAGGAAATTCTCCAACATTGTATTCATTGATAAAAGCTTCTCCCCTATCGGGTTTTATGTAGCCGGTTAAAATTTTCATCAAGGTGGATTTTCCCGCTCCGTTAGGACCCAACAAACCGACAATTTCACCTTTTCCGATTTCAAAATTTATCTCGGACAATACCTGTTGTTGCCCGTAAAATTTATTGATATTTTTAGCTTTTATTCCTTGCATATTTGTTTTTCAAATAAAATTTATATATCAATCCCGCCAAATATTGAGCGGAAAAAAATGCAATTACATTATAAACCACGGACATCCAAGAAAATCCGATATTAAAATGTAATTTGTTATAAATTCTCAGCAAGATAATAAAAACTACCGGAATATGCACTGCCAACATCCAATCACGACTTCTGAATTTTGTTCTGGCTCGCCAAAATCCAAAAGGAAAAGCCAAAAAGAATACAATAATGGCAAAAGTCAAGTTATCCATATCATTATTTTTTTTTTGCAATAATACATCTTTTGTCGTTTATGTTTGAAAGTATTGAATAAAAAAAATTTATGTAAATTTGTTTTATGATAACCAATCAAAATTTTACCCAACAAACAAAAAATTCAAGTTTTTCAACATTATCAATTCTGATACCTGCATTTAATGAAGCTTTAACTATTGAAAAAATATTGGATAAAATTTTGGCAGTTAAACTTCCCGAAAATTTTAAGAAAGAAATTATTATCATTGATGATGCATCCAGGGATAATACCATAGGAGTAATTCAAAATTATCAAAAAATTCACCCCGAAGCCAAAATATTATTTTTCAAACAAGAAAAAAATCAAGGAAAAGGAGCGGCTTTACATAAAGGAATAAAAGAAGCAACAGGCGATTATATTATCATTCAAGATGCCGATTTGGAATACGACCCGCAGGATTATATAGATTTACTCAAACCGGTTGTAAATAAACAAGCGGATGTAGTTTACGGTTCTCGTTTCAAAGGCAGTAAACCCCATCGAATTCTGTTTTTTTGGCATACCGTAGGGAATAGATTGCTTACTTTTTTGAGCAATATGTTTACCAATCTTAATCTTACGGATATGGAAACCTGCTATAAACTTTTTGATGCCCGTTTATTAAAATCTATCAAATTAAAAGAAAAAAGATTTGGCTTTGAACCCGAAGTTACTCAAAAAATAGCCCGTATTTCGGGTATAAGAATTTACGAAGTAGGAATTGCATATTACGGCAGGACTTATGAAGAAGGAAAAAAAATCAACTGGAAAGACGGATTTCGGGCAATTTATGTAATTTTGAAATACGGAATTTTTTATAAATAAAATTATGTTTGAAAATATAAACCTTACTTCCTATTTATTTTTGGATATAGAAACGGTTCCTCAAATTTACAATTATCAGGATTTGGATGAAAAAAAGAAAAAACTTTTTGAAAAAAAAGTCAAATACCGATTAACCGAAGAAATTCGTCCCGAAGATTTATATCAAGAAGCGGGAATTTGGGCTGAATTTGGTAAAATTATCGTGATTTCCACCGGTTTTTTTGTCAAAAACGGTGAATTTCGTATCAAATCTTTTGCATCACATAATGAAAAAAAATTACTACAAGATTTTGCCAAACTGCTCAATTCCGATTATTTTCAAAGAAAAGATTTGAAACTCTGTGCTCATAACGGTAAAGAAT
>JALSTJ010000079.1 GCA_026983815.1 Flavobacteriales bacterium | reverse complement strand
ATTTCAATCCCAAATGCGAAGTCATCGGGGCAACTTGTGCCAAGGGCTCATCCAAAGTTTCGTTGTATGCTTTGGTTAAAGCAATATCGGATTTAAAAGTCAAGTTTTTGATTATCAAATAATTAAAAAATATTTCAAATCCATATTGATTGGCTTGAACATTCTGATAAACCTTTGGAATTTTGGTATGTCCCGCCATAGTATAACTCAACGACGGCGTAAGTATCGGCGTGATATAATTCTCAAAAATAGAATAATACAAATTTCCACCGCCATTCCATTTATCTTTATGCAGTTGCATACCGATTTCAAATTGATCATTTACCTCCGGTTTTAAGTTTGGATTACCGATATAAGGATGTCCATCTTCACCAACGGTAAATTTATAAATATAGCGTTCGGTCATACTTGGCGTTCTTAGCCCGCGTCCGTAGGCAATCTGTGCAGTCAGATCATCTTTCATATATTTTAATGATATGGTTCCGCCTACAACAAAATCAGTTCTGCTTAAATCATTTCCATACAAAGCAATCATTCCCGTATCGGGGTCTTTGGCATTGGCAGTTACATAATCGGCACGAACGCCTGCCGTAGCGGTATATTGCTCATTGATTTTATAATGTGCTTCGCTAAAAACACCAAAATCGTTGATTTGTGCATCTTGCCAAATTTTAAATTGCTTTTTCATCGGTGGATTTATCGGGTTTCCATTCATTGGATTGACATTTATAATAACATTTTTTACGCCATTTCTTTGAATGATATCAGCATCTAAACCGCTGTAAATCAACCAATTATTTTTGGGTTTCCAGCCGATTTCAAATTTTCCACCCATTGTATGAGAGTTTACCGGAGAACGCATATCCATTGCAGGATAATTAGGTCTCGGCGTTTTCATTCCATATCCATTGCTCATCAAATGATCTACAAATGAGTAGTAGGATTTAAAACTGATATGGTGAATTTTCGGCGAAACTTTTTTGATTTTATAATCCAACCCCAACAAATAACTATTGTCTTTTGGCGAATCCATAGGCAATCCGGCGTGTTTGATTTCACTACCGAATTTTTGATGCCAATTCATCGCCAATCGTTGATTATCAGTTGGATTATAACCCAATTTAATGGAATAACTATCGGTTTTAAAACCCGCAGGCGTTACAACTCCTTCGCCATCGTAGTCGCCAAAGTCGCGGTGTTCCCCGTCAATGCTGATATCATATTTCTTTTGAGCATATTGGATTTCTCCACGCAAAGCCAAGTTTTTACCGTTGGTTTCGTATCCGCTTTCCGCTACACCGTGCCAACCGAATGAATCGGCAGAAGGTGTTTTGGTAACCATATTCACCATTCCGCCAAAGGTTTGCCCGAAACGCACCGTATAAGGACCTTTGACTACTTCAATCCGATTGACTTCTTCGGGAATTACGTGAGCAGTCATCGGATCCATACGATTGGGACACGCATTGACAATCTTGCTTCCTCCGTTTAATTTAATGTTCATTTGTTCATATTTAAACGAACGCAACGAAGGCTCCAACGACGTATTACTTCGTTTTTGCATACTGAAACCCGGAATATCCTGAAACAAATCGGCAGCATTTCGCGGCTGACTTCCTTTTTTGATATCATCGGTAACCACTACGGAATGTGTGATATCTTCCAAAGGATCTGCCTTTATAACCACCGCATCCAATTGAATTTGCTTGGATTGCAAATAAATTTTCAGTTGTTTTTTTGCCTGAACTTTTTTTGTTCGATAATTAGGGTGCGAAATTTCCAATACGGCATTTTCATAAGCTGTAATTTGAAATTTTCCGTCAATGTCGGTAATAGCCTTTTTATTTCCGCCTACAATAATTACAGTAGCACCCATTATAGGTTCATTGTTTGCCGCATTATAAACAATGCCCTTTATATTCAATTCTTGTGCTTGACTATATCCCATAATCATAGCCAAGAATATGATTAAAAATCTTTTCATTTCTTGATATTTTTTAAAATTTTAAAAATTGATTTTTTTGCTTTTGTTTTGGATAAATTTTTATTGTTTGAGACCCTTGTTCCGATAGCTATCGGGAAGGAATCTCATTAAAAATTAACCAACAATTAAGCATTAACAATAAAATAAGTATCAAGAAACGTATTGCGGTGGTTTAAGCAATTCCGAAAGGTGTCCTTTGTTTATTTTTTGTGAGATATATAATGATTTACAAGTATTAAAAGTCAGTTTTCGATAGAATTTCAGGATAAGATTTTTGCGATAATAAATAGTAAATTCTTTAAATTTCGTTTGTGGCAGGGTAGATTTTTTCTTGTTTGGTGCTTGTTCGTCAGCTAATGTTTTCATTTTTTTAGCCAAATGACACTGTCCGTTACAGTGCATTTCGGGCTTATCTTTATTTTCGCAAGTCTCTTCGTATTGTTGCAAGTGGGTAAAATAGTCCAATAGCGGAATAGCCGGACGAAAGATAATCGTCAAGTAGTTGAGCAGTAGTATGTAGGCAAAAATCCGCATTTAATAATTTTAATTTGTTTTTGGGCGTCCGGGCGGGTGCTTCGTTATAGTTGTTTTGTTTTTGTTTACAAAATTTAGTGTTCAAAAGAGCTTCACAAGGTCGCTTTTTGAATCACAAATTTTGTATAAAACAAAAACTTCAACAACTGCCACTTCGCCCCCTGACGCGGGTATAATTCAATGGTTTGTGATTAAAAATAATTGTTTGTTTACAATGGATTTGTAAGGGCAAATATTTATGAGAAAATCTTTCTTATGGTTTTATTTTAGAGATTCTTCGGTCGTGCCTCCCTCTGAATGACAGGACTTCGATTAACGTTTATATTATTAAGAAACGTTTTATCATTCCGATTAGTCAGCCGATGGGGAGGAATCTTAATAATTAAAATAAAATTATATATGTAAAGCTAAAATAACATTTACCTTTACAAATCCATTTAGAAAATTAAAGCTTTTCTAAACCGATGCGGGTGGGTGAAAAATATCCGTAATATAGGATTGTAAATCCGGTTGGATTATGAAAGTGGATATTTTATTAAAATTTTCTTTGGGACAAGTAAAAACTTTTGGATAATCATTGGTTAAATTCAAAATATAAACCGAAACTTGCAAAACGGGTATTGCAGGTTTTTTACTTTTCTTTTGGTCTTCACAAGCTCTTTTGATGAGTGCTTTTAGATAATTGTTTCCGTTATTTTCCATTGGCGCCACTTCATTATCTTCTTGCGCACATTGGCAATCGCAATTATCATTTTGAGTAATATTTTGTTTATATTGATAGATAAAATATTGGACAAAAGGAGCAGCCGGCTCCAATAATATTGCGCCGAAAGCCAATAATAATACTATGGAAATTAACTTTTGTTTCAATTGAATATGTAAATTTATGATACAAATATATAAAAAAATACAAAATGGTATTAATTAATTTGATTTTTGTGAAAATCAATCAAATCGTCTATCGGTCGGCGAATGATTTTTTTAATGCTTAATCCGTATATATCAGCAATTTCTTCCAAAATATCCTTAAAAAACCAAGCAATGGAACCGATAAAATATATGGGAACTTTTTTTGCTTCGGGGTAAGCTGTAATTCTGTTTTGAAAGAACAAATCGAATCCTTCGCGTAGCAAATTTTTGATATAATCATTATCTTTATGGTCAAACATAAATTCTGCAAAACGGGCTAAATAAGTATTGGGCGCTTCGTTTTCATAGAGATTTTTCTTAATGCTATCGGCGGATAAATCGTATTTCTGTTCAAAATCCTTGGCAATGGTTTCGGGCATACGTTTGTTGTAATAATCGATGATTAATTGTTTGCCAAA
>JALSTJ010000078.1 GCA_026983815.1 Flavobacteriales bacterium | reverse complement strand
TCAAAAAAATTATCCAGTTTATCCAATTTTTTTTGGATAAAATCCAATAATTTTTGATCCGCTTTGAAATTTGTCGCTCTAAAAATTGCTTTCATAATTCATGATTTTTAAGGTTAGTATATTTATTTTTTGCTCCTGGGATGAGCTTTATTGTATATTTTTTTCAGTTCTTGCATACCACTATGGGTATAAATTTGTGTCGCAGCCAAACCCGTATGTCCCAAAAGTTCTTTAATGGAATTCAAATCCGCTCCTTTATTTAATAAATGTGTTGCAAAAGTATGACGTAACATATGCGGACTTTTTTTGTGTTTAACACTTACTTTACCAAGATACGAATTTATCAAACGATAAACAAGAACATCATACATTTTTTTTCCTTTCTTGGTTAAAAAAAGAAAGTCTTGGTCTTGAATGTCGATTGTTTTTCTGATATCAATGTATCGGTATAACAAATCAAGTGTTTCATTTAATAACGGGATAATTCTTTCCTTATTTCTTTTGCCTAAAACTTTAACTTCTTTTTTTGAAAAATCTATATCGCTTACTTTTAAATTGATTAATTCCGCTCTTCTCATTCCGGTTGTATAAAAAAGATGTATGATGAGATGATCTCTTTTCCCTTCAAAATCATCAGCAAAAATACTTTCATCCAATACATTTTGCATTTCCGTCTCGGAAAAAGGCAAAGGAATTTTTCTGCCTGATTTCATAGTAGATATTCCGGTGGTTGGATTTTTTTCAATCGAATCGGTTTTTAATAAAAATTTATAAAAACTTTTGAGCGATGCAATTTTTCTGTTGATACTGTTTGCCGATAGATTTCTTTGCGAAAGTATGGATATCCAAGCTCTGATTTGTTTGACATTTGCTTGCTGGATTTCCAAATCATAATTAGCTTTTAAAAAAGCGGAAAAATCATTTAAATCATTTAGATAACTTGTTATCGTATGCGCAGAATATTTTTTTTCGAAGGATAAATAATTTTTAAAATGATTTAAAGGCATAAAAAAGCGTTAGATTATACGAATTTAATAAAAATCCAAATCTAACGCAAATTTTTACCTAAGAAAAACCTTAGTATTGATCTTCCATATCACGAAGATGCTGAATGTACTTCGCTTTAAGGATTTCTTGTCTTCTTTTGACAGATGGTTTTGTGAATTGTTGTCTGTCACGTATTTGACGCATCATTTTGGTGCGGTCAAATTTACGCTTGTAACGTTTTAGCGCTCTGTCAATAGACTCTCCTTCTTTTACCGGTATGATCAACATAGTTTTACACCTCTTTTTTGTTGGTTAAACATTTATTTTGAGCTGCAAAGATATAAATTTTTTTTAATAGATTCTTTATATAAATTTTTTCTGTTTTTTTACTCAAAAAATATCAATCCTGTCCTAAATAAATTTAACTTTTACTTTTTCCATCGATGAACATTTCGACCTTGCTCAATGGTAACAAAATCCCGATAGCTATCGGGGCTAGGCTGACGAGTATTTTTCTAAATTTTTTGTTCATTTCACTAAACTGTCTGAACTCGGTTGAATATTTTTTCTAAATACTACCTTAACGTAACCTCAAACAGCAGACAGTTTTACGTTCCATTCACTTCAAATTTTACGAAAAATCCTCGTATGCCGAAAAGGATAGATTCATTCGCCTGTGAATCTAACCCCTAACCCTTAAAAATACACTCAATTCATTATAAATCAGAATATTACTTTTATTTTTAAAAAAATATTTAGGACGGAATTGAAAAAATATGCTTAAAATAGGTTTGATTTAAGTTAAATCAAATTTCTTTTTGTTTTTCCTTCAAGGTCTCCAAGCACCTTGAAGGTATTTATTCATTATTCAACATTTTTCCATTTTTTAAAGTATTACTATCTGATTTATTGTTAATTTGTTCTTATTTTGCAAACCTTGAAGGTGTTTAAAAACCTTCAAGAAATACATTGACTAATAAAAATAATAGAAATAATAGAAAACTTTGGTTTTGCGTTTGATTTTTTGTCGAACTTACATTACTTAATAAAATTTAATCATTGTATTTTTCCAAGTCCATTATAAGTTTATATTTATTATTTTCTTGTTTTTCCAAAACTATAATGGCACAATTCTCAGGATTTTTCAATTTTTCAAATTCTTCAACTGTCCAATGAAACCATCGCATTAAAAAAAGTCTCAAAGTTAATCCATGTGTTATTACCACACAATTTTGAGGATAATTTTCCTTTTCAAAATCACGATGTAAGGTATTAAAAAAATCACTAACACGATCATACACATCTGCTCCTGATTCACCATTAGGAAATCTAAAATAGAAAGTACCATATTTTTGTCTAGCCAATTCAATAAGTTCCGTTTCACTCGGAGTTCTTAAATGTCCCCATTCCTGTTCTCTAATTCTGGGTTCTTCTCGATACTGTATGGCGTTGCCCGTCAACTCTTTTTTAATATTTTGGAAAGTTTCTCTAGTTCTCCAAAATGGTGATACATAGAAAAAAACAGATTCATCTTTAATAATATTTTTTAATTCTTCTCCTGCTTGTTTTGCTTGTTCTTTTCCTCGTTCGGTCAAATTTAGTTTATAATCCGGAGTTTCAGAATATATTTTTTTGTTGATATTTCCAATGGACTCACCGTGTCGTATCAATATTATTCTTTTGGGTTTCATATTCTATTAAAATTTTTATGAATTTTATTCCAAATCACAATTAATCCACTCATCGTCCAAATTGGCGCCTATTTTTTTATAAAAATCTATAGCCGGTTTATTCCAATTCAAGACTTGCCATCGAATGCGTTTGCAGTTATTATTTTTTCCAAATTCTATAACTTTATCCAACAATACACTTCCGATTTTATTACCACGGTATTTTTCTTTTACATACAAATCATCTAAATATAAAGATTTTCCAACCCAAGTGTAATACACAAAATAAAACAAAGCAAACCCGATAATTTCTCCATCGTCTTTTTCAACAACCCAAGCCTTGAATAAGTCTTTTTCATCTTTCATTTGTTCTACGGTATTCGTAACTTTTTCGGGTGCTTTTTCATAAAGTGCCAACTCTTCAATCAAGCTAAGTATTGCCGGAAAATCTGCTTCTTCGGCAGTTCTGATTTTATAGTTTATCATTTTTTAATCCTTCAAAATATTACGTGAAATAACCAATTTTTGAATTTCGGTTGTCCCTTCGCCGATAGTAGTCAATTTGCTATCTCTATAAAATTTTTCTACGGGAAAATCTTTGGTATAGCCGTAACCACCGTGAATTTGAACCGCTTCGGTTGATACTTTTACACTGACTTCGGATGCATACATTTTTGCCATAGCACCCAATTTGGTCAAATTTTGCTTAGTATCTTTCAAATAAGCTGCTTTTCTCAATAAAAGTTCGGATGCTTCTATCTCGGTTGCCATATCTGCCAATTTAAAAGCAATGGCTTGAAATTTACTAATCGGTCTGCCAAATTGCTCTCTTTCTTTGGAATATTTCAAAGCGGCTTTGTAAGCACCCTTGGCTATTCCCAGTCCATTGGCACCGATTGATATTCTTCCGCCATCCAAAATTTTAAGTGCTTGAACAAATCCATCTCCTACTGCTCCCAAAATGTTTTCTTTGGGAACACGACAATTGTCAAAAATCATTTCGGCAGTTTCCGAAGCTCGCATACCCAATTTGTTTTCTTTTTTTCCCGAATAAAATCCCGGGGTTCCTCGCTCTACAACAAAAGCAGTGGCATTTCGTCTGGCTCCTTTTTCTCCTGTTCTGGCCAAAACTACCGCGACTTGACCCGATTTTCCATGCGTAATGAAATTTTTTGCTCCGTTTAGTATAT
>JALSTJ010000077.1 GCA_026983815.1 Flavobacteriales bacterium | reverse complement strand
GGTAAAAAAGCGCGTATTAGAGAAAAAAGAACGAAGAAAGATTAGTCAGTTAAAAAAATTTATCGATTTTTTTAAAAAACGTCAAGACATATATAGTACTTGACGTTTTTTTATGGAAATTATTTTTTTATTCGAATTGGAAGGTATTTCTGAATTAAAAAAATAATCCTTTTATTTTAAAAAATTTATTTTTATTTTTTATTTAATTTAACGTGGGGGCGATTTAATAAATTTGTTTGTATTTTACATATTTATAGAATCTTGCTTAGGTTTATTTATTGATTTCATATTATTTATCATTTTATATTCTATATTTTCATTTGCGCCTTCATTAGCTAGAACATTCAATAGAATTTTTTTATTGAAATATTTAATGAAAAATATTTTGGAATTGTGTTTTAATTAATCTATTGCAAATCAATTATATATTTATTTACAAACGATTACAAACGAAATTATTCGTAAGTAAATGAGTAATAACCGACTGATGGATTCTGGTCACCGTATATTTGCAATGTAATTCAAAAAGAATCACAGCACGTAAAATTTAATTTATTTATTAACCTTAAAAATTTATTATTATGAGTACATTACAAAACAAAGTTCAATTAATCGGACATGTGGGACAAACTCCCGAAATCAAAAAATTTGATAATGGTAAAAAAATGGCCAGATTTTCTTTAGCTACCAATGATGTTTATTTCAATGGAAAGGGAGAAAAAGTAGAACAAACCTATTGGCATAATTTGGTAGCATGGGGAAAAACAGCAGAATTGATTGAAAATTATGTTGATAAAGGCAAACAAATTGCCGTTGAAGGAAAATTGGTCAATCGTTCTTATGAAACCGAAAAAGGCGAAAAACGTTTTATCTCGGAAGTTTCCATAAATGAAATTATGTTTTTATCTAAAAATTAATTTCTCATTTTATGTAACAAAAGAGGGCGCCAGCTAGCTGGCGCCCTCTTTTGTTTAATTAAATATAATATTAACATGAGTTCGACATAAGAAAAAATTATTTATTTTTCTTGGAATCGGACATTTCTTTTGCCAAAAGAACTGCATTATAAAGATTTACAATTCCGCCGGATTTGCTTAAATCAGAAAAAGGAACTAGTTCCGGTTTTCCTTTATAATCATCCTCTTCTGGTTTAATGACCAAATGTTGAGGTTTTAAGGCAGAGTTCATAATTACTTTTTTTACTTCTGCAGCGGTTAAATTAGGGAATCTTGAGCGAATTACCGCTGCTACTCCGGCTACATCAGGAGAAGCCATGGAGGTTCCTTGCAAAAATTTATATTCTCCAAAAGGAACCGTGGCATAGATTTTCATTCCGGGTGAAAAGATATCAACGGTTGTTTTTCCATAGTTACTAAAAGGAGCTACCATATCTGCTCCATAATCGGGTCCTATAGCTCCCACATTCAAGAAGTTATCTGAAATTTCTTTTCCGGGAACATCTCCATCATTAGGATAACTCATTTTATCACCATATTTGTCCATATCTTTTCCATCGTTTCCTGCAGCATTTACAATCAAAACATCATGGTCTGCAGCATATTTAATCGCATCCCAAACCCAATCTTTATGTGGAGAATAATATTTTCCAAAACTTGTATTTATAACCTTGGCGCCATTATCTACAGCATAACGCAAAGCCAAAGCGACATCTTTATCGTATTCATCACCATCGGGGACGGCTCTTACAGACATGATTTTTACATGGTCGGCAACACCGTCTCCTCCTATTCCATTATGACGTATTTGTCCGATGATTCCTGCAACATGCGTAGCGTGTAGTTCATCTTTATTTGGTGGAATTACATTGGGATTTCCATAATTTCTATCATTAAAATCATCGGGATTATCACCTTGGATACGTCCGTTAAAATTGATATTCAAATTGTATTTTAATTGACCATCTACATAGTTTTGAAATTCTTTAATATAATCTCCCAGCCCTTTAAGATATACTTGTTTGGCTTTGATTACTTCAGGATTGGTGGTTTTGAATTCTTTAACAGATTTTTTGGTAAGTTTGTCTGTTTTCATGGCATTTTTAAGCGTTGTCTGAGTTTTATTCCACATCATTTTGTAGAAATTCAAACGCTGTTCAAGTTCTTTTGCATGTGCCAATTTTTTTGCCAAATCTTTTTCTGCTCGTTGATACATCTTGAACATTTCTCTATCTTTTTCAGGAATATCTGCGATGCTTTTGTCTTTCCATTGTTTACGATATTTGGCGACAATACGAGTAAGTTCCAATTGTTCTGGTCCAGCCATTTTACCATCCTTGCTTCCTAAGAAATTCCAACCGTGTATATCATCAACATAACCATTATGATCATCGTCGATTCCATTTCCGGGGATTTCATCTTTATTGGTCCAAATTACCGTTTTCAAATCGGGATGATTAATATCCATACCTGCATCCACTACTGCTACAATCACATCAGTTGCAGGTAAATCTTTGAGAACTGTTTCATAAGCTTTTTCGGTGCTCATGCCGGGCATAAAACTATCAAAAGGATTGGTATGTTGCCAATTTTTTAATTTTTTACCTTCAAAAACCGTAACAAATTGTTGAGGTAAGGGCTCATATTTTTTTATGGAATTGGTTTGTGTTTGTTGGTTTGTAGTTGATTTTACTACTTTTTTTCCAGTGGCACAACTCATTAGAGTCAATCCGGAAAATATTGCAATACTTAAAAATTTAAAATGTTTCATAATTTTCTATTGTTTCTAATTAAAAATTTCTTCAAAGGTATAAACTTTATCCAAACGAGGACCTTTTTCTGTTTGTTTCAGAGTGCAAATTTCATGGTAAGGATCGTGTTCCAAAACTAAGAACCAATTTTCATCGGTGGCTTTATTAAAAATTTCCTGACGTTCATCCATTGTAATCAAAGGGCGGGTATCGTATCCCATAACGTAAGGCAAAGGGATGTGTCCGGTTGTGGGCAGCAAATCAGCCATAAAAACCAATGTTTTTCCTTGATATTGAAGTTTTGGCAACATTTGTTTTTCGGTATGTCCATCGACAAAAATAATATCAAATTTCAGATCTTTACTAAAAATTTCTCTTCCTTTTTTAGGAGTATCAATAAAATTTAATTGCCCACTTTCTTCAATAGGTAGGATATTTTCTTTTAGAAAACTTGCTTTTTCTCTTGGATTGGGATTAACTGCCCAATCCCAGTGTTTTGCATTGGACCAAAATTTGGCATTTTTGAAAGCAGGCTCATAAAATCCTTGGTCATTTCTGATAATGGAACCGCCACAATGGTCAAAATGCAAATGGGTCATAAAGACATCGGTGATATCATTGCGATGAAATCCATATTTTTTCAAGGTTTCATCAAAGGAGTTTAGATTGGCAGGTTTGTAATAACCAAAGAATTTATCGGATTGTTTATTTCCCATTCCGGTATCTACCAATACCAGTTGATTTCCTTCTTCAATCAAGATACTTCTTGTAGTCATATCTATCAAATTATCATTGTCAGCGGGATTGGTTCTTTGCCAAATAACTTTAGGGACAACACCAAACATGGCACCACCATCGAGTTTAAAATCCTGATGAATAATGGGATATATTTTCATAAATATTCTATAAATTTATATTTGGTAACAAAAATAAAGCATTGTTTGACAAAAACCTATATTTTTTAGTTATTTTTAGCACCTTGTGCAATCCATTGTTTTATAAGATTCACTTGATTGGTGCTCAAACTTCCGCCAAGAGGCATATTACTTCCATATGTTCCTGAACCATCTATTTTTTTGTATAAAACCGAATTTTCCGGTTCATTGGGCACAACTCTTTTAGCGGAATAACCCGAAGCATTGATATTTACCAATTGATTATATGAATTTCCCGATGTTAAATTCAAATTTCCTGACGAAGGGTGACAAGAAATACAATTTGAATCGAAGATTGGTTGAATATCATTGACAAAACTGACTTCCGTTGCTTCTTGTTCGGGGATTACTGGACCTTCGTCTTTCTTGCAAGACTGAAGTGTTGCAGCAATAAGCAATATTGTCAATAATTTATTGATTTTCATAATTTTATATTTTTTAAAAATAGCGAATTAAATTAAATCCTAACATAAATCCATCTTTATGTTTTAAACTTTTGGTTGTAAGAATATTTTGAGCCAAAATTCTATCTGTATTGGTAATGGTAATCTGAAAAATATGGTTTCCACTACTTGCAACTTCATAAGCAAATGATATAGGCATGGTATGTTTATGTGTGTTGGGTGTTATCTCAAAATCTATTGCCGAAAGCAATCCGGTTTTAAATCTTAAGCTAATAGGTAAAGCTAAAACATAAGCTTTGTCTCCTACCGGATGTAAATTCAACCAAATCAATTCTGCACCTGCTTGTCCGCTAAACCACTGATTGAATTTTCTTGAAAAAAGAATCTGTGTGTCATAATGTAAACGATACATCCATTCATACTTGAATTTTTCTCCATTTGCTAATTTAGTTCCTTCGGGATATTGGGGTTCTTTTTCGGTGGTAATTGCTATATTTTCATAAACTGCAAAACTCAAGGGGAATTTTTCGGATTGATTAAAAATTTTATATTTTCCACTTATATCATAATATTTTCCATAACGTGTTCGTCCTATTTCTATATACATTTTCTTATTCAATGGAATTTGAAAACCAAAACGAATATTTGCTGCCAAATCCAATCCCATAAAATTGGTGATAAATTCTTGATTGAGTTTGGTTGCTCCAAAACGATGTTGAATAACAAGCCCAAAACCTTTGGGACGTATGATATGTGTTGTTTGATTATTGATAAGCTCTGTAAAAGAAAAGCTTTCGGATTTGTAAGTTTTTATGGTATCTGAAGAAGAATTTTTGTTTTTAAAAGTTCTCAAGTAATTAATGACCGACCAGCGTTGTTCCTCAGATAACATATTTTTATAGGATGCCATCATACCTTTTCCTTCGGAAAGTTTCCAAAAAATTTCACCATCAGTTTGTCGGGAAAATTTTTTTGAAGTAAAATCCGCAGGTGGTGGTATCAAAGTTTTTATCATTACCGGATCCCCTCTTCCATCTACTCCATGGCAACTTTTGCATAAATTATTATATATTTTTTGCCCCTTTTCAATGCTGGTTTTATTTCCTGAAAAAGGATTTTTAACATTTTTTGCTTTCTCCGGTGCTTGCCACGATTGTGCAAAAAAGGTAGAAATAAAAAATAAAAATAAATAGGATAATGTTGCTTTCATTAATAATATTGATTAATTTTTATGTTAATTCCGTGTAACATTCCTCAAATTATCAATAGCTTTCAAAGGATTTTCATGATGAAAAATATAACTGGCGGCAACCAAAATATCTGCTCCGGCTTCAATAATTTTCTTAGCATTTTTATCATGAACTCCGCCATCAACTTCAATCAAAGCTTTGGAACCGGTTTGTTGAATTAGTTCTTTGGTCTCTTGTATTTTTCGATAAGTATGCTCAATAAAACTTTGGCCACTAAATCCGGGATTTACACTCATAATCAATACCAAATCCAACTCTTGGATAATATCCTTTAACAAGAGAACAGGTGTATGCGGATTAATTGCTACTCCTGCTTTCATTCCAATTTTTTTTATCAAATCAATTGTGCGGTGCAAATGAATTTGGGTTTCGTAATGGACCGTCAATACATCAACACCTATTAATTTAAAATTGTGTATATACCGTTCGGGTTTTTCAATCATCAGATGGGCATCAAAAACTTTATCGGTCAGTTTTCGAATACTTTTAATAACCGGCATTCCAAACGATATGTTTGGGACAAAATTTCCATCCATAATATCCAAATGAATCCATTCTGCCGAACTATTATTGATCTGATGAATGGCTTTCCACAAATCGGAGAAATCAGCAGATAGAATGGAAGGAGAAATAATAGGTTTGGACATAAATTTTAATTTTATGCTAAAATACAAATTTTTAATCAATCGGTTTCATTTTTGTTTATTTTTGCGATAGCAATAAGAATATTTTATTTATGAATTTTATCCTTGTAGATTTTTCTAAATTTAAAGAAAATCTTCTTCCCCTAACTTATTTTCGTCCGGTTTCGGGGATTCTTTCCGGAATCATGACTTTAAAAGAAAAATGGGAGTTTTTTTTAAATCAAAGCTGTTCTTATTTGACAGAACCTTATCTACAAGAAAAATATCCGGTGCAGTATGAAGATGAAAATATTTACATCAATCCTGTTTTTTTCCCGAATAAAAATTTGATAAAAATTATTCAAAATCTAAAAAAAGGAGAAAAACTGATAGCCCAAAACAAAACCATTGCCATACACGCAGGAGAATCATCCCTACAAGAATTGGAAAATACTGATTTTAAGGAAATTAATTATGAATATGTTGTCGATGGTATTTTTAGTTTACCGGATATTTTCAAGAAAAACTCTCAACAGATTATTTCAGATTTTAATTTATTATTCCATAAGCAAAATCCTTTAAATTTATTGAGTAAAACAAATACAATAATTGGCAAAGAACCTATTTTCTTGAACTCCGGTGCACAAGTGGAAGCCAGTATCTTCAATAGCCAAGAGGGACCAATTTATATTGGAAAAAATGTCAAAATTTTAGAAGGAAGTATGCTTCGGGGACCTTTGGCTATTTTGGATGATTCCGTAATAAAAATGGGAGCTAAAATATATGGAGGGACAAGTATAGGAAAAAGTTGCAAAGTTGGAGGTGAAATTAAAGAAGTTGTATTTTTTGGAAATTCCAACAAAGGACATGATGGGTATCTAGGCGATTCGGTTATTGGTGAATGGTGTAATCTTGGGGCGGATACCAATAATTCCAATCTTAAAAATAATTATTCAAATGTAAAACTTTGGAACTATTCTCAAAAAGATTTTGTGGATACCGGTATTCAATTTTGTGGTTTGATAATGGGCGATCATTCCAAATCCGGCATTTCCACCATGTTTAATACCGGCACCGTTGTTGGTGTAAATTCTAATATTTTCGGCAGTGGATTTCAGCCAAAATACATTCCTTCTTTTCAATGGGGCGGAGAAAAAAAATTTGTAGATTATAAATTTGAAAAAGCCATGGAAGTTGCACAAGCAGTGATGGGCAGAAGAAATATAAAATTTGATGAGATTGAGAAGCGTTTATTTATCAAGGTTTATAATAAAGTTCAAAATATAGAAAAAAATATAAAATAAAAAATTATGTGCGGTATTGTTGGTTATATTGGTTTAAGAAATGCATTTCCAGTCATTATAAACGGGTTAAAGCGTTTGGAATATCGAGGGTATGATAGTGCAGGAATGGCATTGTATCACCAAGATCTGCAAGTCAAAAAAACCAAAGGAAAAGTGAAAAATTTGGAAGAATTATTCATAAATGATAAAGAGAAAATGGGTTCAATCGGACTGGGTCATACCCGTTGGGCTACGCACGGGGAACCCAATGATATCAATGCACATCCACATATTTCCAATTCAGGTAATCTGGTTATTGTTCACAATGGAATTATTGAAAATTATGAATCTATCAAACAAATGCTTTTGAAAAAAGGATTTCATTTTCAATCCGAAACTGACACTGAGGTTCTGATCAATTTGATTGAAGATATTATGCTTGAAGAAAAGGTTAAATTAGGAAAAGCTATTCAAATTGCTTTGAATCAAGTAATAGGTGCCTATGCCATTGTTGTATTTGATAAAAACAATCCAGATGAAATTGTCATGGCACGTTTGGGAAGTCCTTTGGCTATTGGAATTGGTGAAGAGGAATATTTCATTGCTTCGGATGCAACTCCTTTTATAGAATATACAAAAAATGCACTCTATTTGGATGATGAACAAATGGCCATCATTAAAAAGGGAAGCAAACCTGAAGTTCGTAACATCAAAGATGACAGTATTATTGCCCCTTATATTCAAGAATTACAATTGAGTTTGGACCAAATTGAAAAAGGTGGTTTTGACCATTTTATGCTAAAAGAAATATTTGAGCAACCCAATGTGTTGAAAGATACCATGCGCGGACGGGTTTTATCCGAAAAAAATATGATTAAACTCTCGGGTATCGATAATCATTTGAATAAATTTTTAAATGCAGATCGAATTATTATGATTGGTGCCGGAACTTCATGGCATGCAGGCTTGGTTGGGGAATACTTATTTGAGGAATTGGCACGTATTCCGGTGGAAGTAGAATACAGTTCGGAATTTCGTTATAGAAATCCCATCATCAAAGAAAATGATATTGTAATTCCTATTTCACAATCCGGAGAAACTGCCGATACCTTGGCTGCTATAAAACTATCAAAAGAAAAAGGTGCATTTATTTATGGAGTATGTAATGTGGTCGGCTCTTCAATTCCACGTGAATCGGATAGCGGGACGTATACACATGCGGGACCTGAAATCGGTGTGGCTTCCACCAAAGCTTTTACAACACAGGTGAATGTTTTGACAATGATGGCTCTAAAATTGGGAAAAGAAAAAGGAACTGTTTCTATTAATGACTTCAATAAATATCTTAATGAATTGGAAAATATGCCTGTTAAAATTGAAAAAGTTTTAGAAAATGATTTATACATACAGCAAATAGCGCGTCATTATAAGGATGCTACCAATTTCTTATATCTGGGGCGTGGATTTAATTTTCCTGTTGCTTTGGAAGGCGCTTTAAAGTTAAAAGAAATCTCTTACATTCATGCCGAAGGTTATCCTGCAGCAGAAATGAAACATGGTCCTATTGCATTGATTGACAAAAATATGCCGGTGGTTGTAATTGCTACCAAAAAAGGTCAATATGAAAAAATAATCAGTAATATCCAAGAAATAAAATCCAGAAAAGGAAAAATAATAGCAATAGTTACCGAAGGTGATGTGCAAGTAAAATCACTTGCTGACCATGTGATAGAAATACCGGAAACACTAGAACCTCTGTCTCCATTATTGACTACCATTCCCTTGCAATTATTGTCTTATCATATTGCAGTGATGAGAGGTTGTGAAGTAGACCAACCGCGTAATTTGGCTAAATCGGTAACGGTGGAATAAAATTTATTTAAAAAAAAGTTATTTTTACTTCTTAAAAAACAAATAAAATTTTTAATAATGAAAGTTCAAATCATCAATAAGTCTAGGCATCCGCTACCTCATTATGCCACCGAACAATCTGCAGGTATGGATTTGCGTGCCAATTTAGATAATCCTATTATTCTAAAACCCATGGAACGAAAAATCATACCTACCGGTTTATATATTGCACTACCTGACGGCTATGAAGCTCAAATACGTCCGCGCAGCGGATTGGCTATTAAACATGGCATTACATTAGTGAATACTCCCGGAACCATTGATGCGGATTATCGTGGTGAAATCGGTATTATTATGATCAATCTCTCCGATGAAGACTTTGAAATAAAAGATGGCGAACGAATTGCACAGATGGTCATCAATAAATATGAAAAAATTGATTGGCAACCGGTAAATTCCTTGGATAAAACCCAAAGAGGAAGTGGTGGGTTTGGCAGTACCGGACAATAAATTATAAGATTCCTACTGGTCTTATTAGATTTACATTAGAAAATTAATGTAAATTTGTAAAAAAGCTAAAAAAAGAACTATGGAAGTTGTTTGGTATGCCATATTATTTATTTTATTGGGCACTTATATTCTGCTTGATGGATATGATTTGGGAACCGGCGTAGTATATTTATTTTTTGCCGATAATCTCGAAGAAAAGAAAAAAACCATCAAAAGTATCCGATCGGTATGGGATGCTAATGAAGTTTGGTTATTTGCTTTCATAACCATTTTATATTTGGTTTTTCCTAAATTTGCTCATCTGATTTTTAATGAATTCGGAGGGTATATTTTATTATTTATTCTTTTTCTCCTTCTTAAAACATTGGCTTTTAATCTAATGCTAACTTTCCGGAAGAAAAACATTAAAGATATATTCGGTTTTTTCTATGGTTTTTTTAATATGATGCTAATTGTTTTTATTTCCTTGATTTTAGCCAATATTTTACGTGGAATTTATCCGGATAGTGAAAAAGATTTGAGGTTTGTCAGCGAAAGTTTTTCTCCCTTTACTTCACATCAAGGAATTTTTGATTGGTTTACAGTATTAACGACCTCTATTATTTTTATTACCATTTTGATACACGGAATGGGTTGGGTAATACTAAAAAATAAAGGTGCTTTCAATCGAAAACTTAAAATACAAATTCAGAGATTGTCTATTATTTTATTGATTTTAAGTGTTATTTTTGTAGGATTATGGTATTATATTCATCCCGATATTTATAAAAATTATTTCAAGTTTCCATTCTTGTTTATCCTTCCTTTTTTATATTTTTCTTCTATTTTCGGGCTAATAGCAATCAGAACCTATCAAGAAGAAAATAAGGGATTCATTTTATCAACAAACTTGATTATTTTTGGACTATTAAGCGTTTTTTCTGCTGTTTTTCCTCAATTGAGTTTGAGTTTAACCTCCGAAAAAATAACCATATACAACACAGAATTTTATAATCCCGAAAAATTTTATTTTCAGGGTTGGGTTATTAGCATTGCAACACTTTTGCTTATTTATTCCATTATAATACATAAATATAACAAAGGTAAAAATGCCGAATAAAATTTACAAAAATTTAGCATTTTCTTTTAATATGCGTGATAAAAGCAAATTCCTTAATGGAAAGAATACTGTAATTTTTGGGCTTAATTTTACCAAACCAAATTATTTTTTCTTCTTAAGCTCTGCTTTTGCTTTTTGTTGATAAAGTTCTGCAGCTTTACGGGATTGATCACTTATTTTATTCATCATCACATAAAGTGTATTGAGTAAGGATTCTTTTTTACTTTTGATGCTATTTTTACTCAATTCCCAATCTGCTTGAATTCTCTTCAAAGCTTCAGTGATATTAACCGTATTTTCACCAGAATAAAAAGTTTTGTTGAGATTTTTCTGAAAATTTATTTTACAATTATTCATTTCCATTTCCAATGATGGATCTTTAATTTTGGCAACTTGCATGGCATATAATAAAGTCAGTTGCTGTGCCAACAATTCCATATCATTGGAAGCTTGCTGATAATCAATAATTTTGATATGATTGGTTTGTTTAATCTTATCAATGAGTTGATTGGAAGTCTCAACAAAATTTCTAAGCTTTGTCAATAGCCCCTCCATTTTTTTTCTTTCGGGTTTTTGTAATGCCAAAACTCTCAATTTTTTCCATTGAGTTTTGAGTTTTTTCAATTGTGGTTTGATGTCTTTATATTCATTAGCGTAAATTTCCAAAGTAAGTATGGCTTTTTCGCCATTGGACAGATTATTGTCATTTTCTTTGGCAACAAAACCGGATTTTAATCCCCGATACAAATAATCTTTGGCTATTCTAACGCCACTTGTTCTAATATCCAATGCAGCTTTCATGGCATCCGAGACGTCAATTTCTTGTCCATATTGTGCAAAAATCGGGAATTGTATCAATATTAGTATAAGTAATGCAATTTTTTTCATTGATAAAATTTTTTTATTTCTGTTGAGATAAATAAGCCAAGAGTTTAAAACTTTTGTTTGAATAAGTTTGTAAATAAGAAAACATCAATTTGGGCTGATATGCTTTACGGTTTAATAGAACCTCAATATTTCTAACCGTTTCGCTCATATCCGAATAAAAATTTTCTTTTAATTCCTTGGCAATTTTTTTGTTTTTCAATAATTTTCTCAAATGATTTCTGATACTTTTTAAATCAGTATCAAAATATTCTTTAGCAATTTTTTCCAAATTCATTCCATTTTTTAAAACATATACAATACCTATTTTTTCCATTTCAGTTTCATCAAAAGCTACTTTTTTAATTTTTTTCATTTGCTTTTTATAATCATCGTAACCCGGAACCGTTTTTACCAATTCATCTTGAAATTCATTTAATAACTTTTGGAATTTTAAAGTTCTTTCAACCAAATTTTCAATGTTCTTATTATCATATTTAGTGATTTTCAATCTATAAATATTCCAATAATTTTGCAATTTTAAATAGCTTTTTTCAATTTTTTTATCTTTAGGCAAAATCATGGTTAATTGATTCAGATTATCATCAAACTTTGCCAAAGACATATCCATATCCTTGATGGCTTTTTGTTTAAAAACATTATTTTTTATAAATAAGAAATCTCTCAAAAAACGCAAACTGAACATTTCATTTTCAGCCATTTTTTGAACAATTTCATTGACCGGATGCTCTTCTATTTGAGCTGTTATCTTAACCGGCAATAAACTAATGAGTAAAAATAAAAATAATATGTGTTTTTTCATGTGTTGTATTTTTTATAAAGAATTAAAAAGTATTAACCATTTTCTGAATAAATCTATTTTTTATTTGACGCAAATGATAATCAATACTTACGCTCAACATAAAAATAGTTTTCGGATTTTTTTGGGTAGGATGTTCTAAATTGGATTTTAGAAAATTCCAATCGACAATAACTTGCAAAATATAGTTTCCTGCAACCGGATCATTCAATATTTTGTCACTATTATCTCGAATAAAGCTTTCGGCTTTTTGAATATTTTTTTGATATTCATGCATCAAACTTTTGCTTAAATGCAAATAATTAGCCAAATAACTCATACTAATTTTTTGTATCAATTTTCTAAAATATTGAACATCATTATACAAAGTTAAATTCTGCAATGGTAAATCATAAACTGTTTTCATGGATTCCATGAGGTCAGAAGTCAATCTATCCCAATTATTTACATCATAACTGATAGATTTAAAATCCTCATTATTCATGTTTTGTGTAACTTTTTGATTAAATTTATACCAAAAAGCTTTGATGTTTTTTAACTGATTTTTGATTTTAGGATTGGACACTGACATATCGATATTGGTCAAATTTTCTTCTATTTTTGCCATTGCAAAATCAAACTCTTGTGCGGCATCTTCTTTCATGATATTATTGATAAGAAATAGTTTGTCTTTTACCAAGGTATATCCGTAAACATTCATATCCGCAGCCATATCATATAATTTCAATTTGGGTGTATCTTCTTCAAATTGCCCCCACATGCTTAAACTGATTAATAAGAAAAAAGATAATATTGTTTTCTTCATAGACTTGTGTGTTAATTTCTAATTGTGCAAAGTTACTTAATTTTCTTATCTTAAAAAATTATTTTTTGATTAACTATCAATCTGATATATTTCTATTTTCTTTAGATGTATTGTAAATTTGTTTTATTAAATTTGAATCATTTTAAAAAAATAAAAATTTTTGAATAGCATTCTACAAAAATCAAAGACCTTGCCAAAGAGTCCGGGAGTTTATCAATTTATTGATAATCAAGGGAATATCATATATGTAGGCAAGGCAAAAAATCTCAAAAAAAGAGTTTCTTCTTATTTTACAAAAAATCAAACAGGTAAAACCAAGATATTGGTTTCCAAAATCAATGATATTAAACATATTGTAGTGGAAACCGAAACAGATGCCCTGCTTTTAGAAAATACATTAATTAAAAAACACCAACCCAAATATAATGTCATCATGAAAGATGACAAGACCTATCCATGGATTTGTATTAAAAAGGAACATTTCCCCAGAGTGTTTCTTACTCGGAATGTTATCAAAGATGGTTCGGAATACTACGGACCATATCCTTCAGTTAAAACTGCAAGAACTCTTTTGGATTTAATTCATCATTTATATCCTATAAGAAGTTGTAAATTGAACCTTAGCCCCGAAAAAATAAAAAAAAATACATACGAAGTCTGTTTGGATTACCATATCGGCATTTGCAAAGCCCCTTGTGTCGGATTTCAAGATGAAAAAGACTATGAAAAATCTATTGCACACATACGAAATATTATCAAAGGAAACTTCAAAAATTCTTTGAATTATTTTGAGCAGCAAATGCAAAAATATGCCGAACAATTGGAATTTGAAAAAGCTCAAGAGATTAAAGAAAAATTAGAATCTCTAAAAAATTACCAAGCGCGATCAACGGTTGTCAATCCAAAAATTAATAATGTAGAAGTTTATAATATTGTATCGGATGAAACCGCCGCTTATGTTAATTTTCTTCAAGTGGGGCATGGCTCTATTGTTCGCTCACACACATTGGAAATCAAAAAAAAGCTTCATGAAACCGACAAAGAAATATTGGAATTGGCTATTGTTGAAATGAGACAGCGATTTCAAGTTTTTACCCATGAAATTTATGTCCCCTTCCCTATTGATATACTAAAAGATGTAAAAAAAACCACTCCATTAAAAGGCGACAAAAAACGACTGTTGGAACTTTCTAAACGAAATGCAATATATTTTCGATTGGAAAAAATCAAACAATTACAACTTACAGATCCTGAGAAACATAGCAACCGAATCATGAAACAAATGAAAACCGATTTGCGATTGTCTGCAGAACCACGGCATATCGAATGTTTTGATAACTCCAACATCCAAGGAACAAATCCTGTGGCGGCTTGCGTTGTTTTTAAAAACGGCAAACCTAGCAAAAAAGATTACCGTCATTTTCATATCAAAACTGTAGAAGGTCCTAACGATTTTGCTTCTATGGAAGAAATCATATACCGCAGATATAAACGTTTACTTGAAAACAAACAACCACTTCCGCAATTGATAATTATTGACGGAGGTAAAGGACAACTATCTTCTGCAGTTAAAAGTTTAAAAAAACTGGGGCTTTACGGAAAAATATCTGTCATTGGGATTGCCAAAAGATTAGAAGAAATTTATTATCCGAATGATTCTATTCCGTTATATCTCGATAAAAAATCTGAGACCTTAAAAATTATCCAACGGGCAAGAGATGAAGCGCATAGGTTTGGAATTACTTTTCATCGAAAAAAAAGAATGCATCATACATTACAAACCGAATTGGAACAAATTTCAGGAATTGGTCCAAAAACCATAATCAACCTTCTTAAAAAATTTAAATCGGTAAAAAAAATTAAAGAGGCATCTATTGAAGATTTGGCTCAGGTTGTCGGAACTCACAAAGCAAACTTGATAAAAAAATATTTTTCCGAAAAAAAATGATAGTATTACATTTTCAGATAAAAATCTTTGGTAAGCTTAATATATTCTGATGTGTATTGATGACGCAATTTTTCAATAACCAATCCGTCAAGTTTCAATTTTACGATTTTTGGATAAAAAGCAATTAATATGCGTTTGACAGGACCGCTATCTTTTCCTTGCACATTGGTAATTCTTCTGGGAAACAAACCATAAGCTTGTGCTGTTTTTAGTAAGATTGTTTCTTTTGATTTTGGAAAAATCATTTGAAAACTTCCCTGCTTGTGGATATATTTTTGAACAAAAGAAAAAATATCTTCCAAAGAAAGACTGATATTTTGTCTGGCGATTTGCCGTGAAAAAGTTTTTGCACGAACATTTTCTTCAAAAAAAGGCGGATTGGAAACTATTAAATCAAATTTTCCCTCGGGTATAAAATCTTGTAAAGACTGATTGTATATTTTTATTCGACTTTTCCATGGCGAACGACGGATATTTTCTTGAGCTTGCTTGCTTGCTTTGGCGTCAATTTCAACACATTCAATTCTAGCATCCGGAAATCTCTGTGCCATCATCAAGCTGATCAATCCGTTTCCTGCACCAATATCCAATATCTTATACGGATTTTCGGTTTTTACCCAAGCACCCAACAATACTCCGTCAGTTCCAATTTTCATAGCGGCACCATCCTGACAAACATCAAATTTTTTGAAACGAAATAAATTTTTACAACTCATTATGAAGTATAAATTTCGATCAGCCCCTCAGGTGTATTAAAAATGATTTGCTTATTTTTTCTATCAACCTTTTCTATGATTTTATCTGACAAAGGAATCAGAATTTCATGTTTTTTTTCATCTTCAATCACAAAATATACTTGAGGACTTTGATCATTTACTTTGATAATTTTTCCAATATCTCCTTTGTTTTTATCTATGGCATCAAAACCAATAACTTCATGAAAATAAAATTTGTTTCCGGTTAATTCGGGTAAATCTTTTAACGGCATATAAATTTCTTTGCCTATCAAACTTTCAGCATCTTCCAAATTATTGACATCCTCAAAATCCAGACGTAAAGTGGTGGATTTGTGTAAAGTGGATTTATTCAAAAAATAAGGAACTAAGTTTCCTTGAATATCCAAAAATATAGTATCAATATTTTCATAATTTTCGGGCTCATCAGTATCGATTTTAGCCAAAAGCTCACCTTTTATTCCATATTTTTTTACAATTTTCCCCAAATAATAAGCATCATCTTTTTTCATAATCCAAAATAATTTACATAAAAAAGGCGTATTCTTTAATACGCCTAATTTACAATTTTTTGTTGAGAAAATAAACTATTTACTCTTCGGTTTTCTCAGCTTCTTGATTCCCTGTTGCTTCAGCAGCAACTTCATCAATGCTTTGTTCTTTGCTCAAAGCTTCTTCAATTTCGTCAGCAACTCCTTCAGCGGGTTCCGCAGTTTTTTCTGCTTCGGCAATCACTTCTTCATTGGCAGCCTTATGTGCTGCAGCTCTAGCTTGATTAACCGCTTTTTCTTTTTCCAATCTTTCTGCTTTTTCGGCAGCTCGTTTTTCTTCAACTTCTTTTTTGTGCGCAGCTATTTTGGCTTCTTTTTCAGCAAGCCAAGCTTGAAAACGTTTTTCGGCTTCTTCTTCGGAAAATGCACCTTTTTTTACACCAACCAACAAATGTTTTTTCAGCATCGCACCTTTGTATTTTAAGATGGCGCGAGCGGTATTGGTAGGTTGCGCTCCATTGAATAACCATTTGACGGCAGCATCAATGTTCAAAGTAATCTCAGCAGGCACTTTGGTAGGATTATAAGTTCCTAATTTTTCCAAAAATTTACCATCTCTTTTTACACGAGAATCTGCTGCTACAATCCAGTAAAAAGGTTTTCCTTTTTTTCCGTGTCTTTGTAATCTGATTTTTACAGGCATAACTTATTTGTTTTGTGAAGGTTCCCGACCTTCGGTTATTTTATTATTTTGAACTGCAAAAGTAATAATTTTTTTATAAATAGCAATTTACTTTTTTATTTTTTTGTTCTTCTTTAAAACATTTTTCTTGGCAATAAAAGTTCTAAGCATTTTATGAATATCGAAATATAATAGCTTTAAAATCAAATCGGTATGAAAATAGCAAACACTGCAAATTCAAACATCATGTATTATTTATTAAAAATTTATATTTTTTTCTTTAATTTTTCAATATGTTTTATTAACTTTGTGATAAAGTGATAATTATGGATTACAAGGTTTATCTCAACAATAAAGTCATTGTTTTAACTGATGACCTTGGTCATTCCAAGAACACTTTTTTTTATGATGCTATTGTATTAGATGAAATTATCCACAGGTTACAATATTCCGATACGGATAAAGTCATTTTATACACACCATATTTATCCAAAGCTTGGGAAGATTTCAAAAAACGTTTTGATGTTATTGAAGCTGCCGGCGGATTGGTTAAA
>JALSTJ010000076.1 GCA_026983815.1 Flavobacteriales bacterium | reverse complement strand
TTGACCAAGTTTTTCCTCCATCAATACTTTTAGATAAAAATATATCCGTATCATTCTCACCGTTTCGTTGGTCTGCCCAATTGACATAAAGTGTGCCGGAATATTTTCCTTTACTGTTATCAATAGCTAACACCGGAAGTCCGTTGGTTCGGTAAATTCCGGGAACATCAAAAACCCAACCTCCGGGTTGATCGGCTACTACAATATCGTTTGCCAACCAGGTTTTTCCTCCATCGGTGCTTTTGTCGAAATAAATTTTATCATTAAAAGCCCAAGCAACATAAATATTACCCTGATTATCAAAAACCGGAACGGCTCCTTCGGTAGTCATATCATTATCCGAACAATCTCCGTCCAATTGATTGATTTTCACAGGTTTTGTCCAAGTATTTCCAAAATCATCCGAACGCGAAAAAAGTATTCTCGACTTATCGTCCGGATTTCTACTTTCGTATTGATCAAATTCCGTCCAAGTAACAGCCAATGCACCTGATTTCGGGTCGATACCAATCCAATGCTTATCTTGTTGCTTAGGCGGATTATTACCGATAGAGGTTCCTTGGGTCCAAGTTTTGCCGTGATCATCGGAACGTTGAATTACAATACGGTCGATTAGATAGCCGTTTTTCACTTTTTCCGTATCGGGATTGGACAAATGTAAATAATACAGATGCCCTTTAGTATCGGAAGCCAAGCAAGGGTCTCCATAAACACCGAAGGGCGATTGTAATTTGGATTGTTTTACTTGATTTTCCGAAAAAACATATACATTATTATATATACTTCCCCCGATAAAATTGTCCGGTTGCGTTTTATCAATCGTAACCGAAGGTTCGCATAAAGCGGAATAAATGTTACGAGACGAATCCAAAACGATTATTTTTCGGGGTATTTTCATTTGCGTTTGCTTCGGTATGTTTTTTGTAACTTTACAACTTGACCATAGAAAAGCAAATATGAATAAATAAGTATATTTGTGCATAATTTTTTTCTCCAAATATAAACAAAAATGAAATTGACTTTTTACCTATTGCCTGTGCTGTTCTTATTACAAAGTTTTGCACTGCATAAATATTACGTAAGCGTAACCGAAATACATATTGAAAAAAAAGCTTTGCAAATTATCATGAGAACCTTTCCCGACGATATGGAAAGAGCAGTGGAAGACAATTATCATATCCAACCCGAAAATCCGAAATTCAAACAATATATGGAAATCTATTTACGAGAGCATTTTCAAATCCTTATAGATGGACAAGACAGGGAATACAAAATTTTGGGTTCTACCGATGAAGATAATTTTTTGGTTTTTTTATTGGAAAGCAAACTTCCTCCCTTGGATGCTAAACAAAAACATCAATTGCAGATAAAAAACTCATTACTTACCGATATCTATGATGACCAAAAAAATATAGTTCATCTGATAAAAGGAAACAAAAAAACCAGTTTTATCTTGAATCGGCAAAATATTTCTGCAAAAATCAGTTTATAATCATTAAAAAAAACGCTTAAAATTTTATAAGATTCTCAAAAGCCACTAAAATATGTCAGGTTTTTTAAGATTTTTATAAATTTTAAAAATATATTTTACTATAATTGCAAAATAATCAAAAC
>JALSTJ010000075.1 GCA_026983815.1 Flavobacteriales bacterium | reverse complement strand
GCATCCGCTTTATACGGAGCTAATGCTTTCAATGGAGTATTGACTATGACAGGAAAAAGCCCTTTCAATTATAAAGGTTTAAGTGCTTATGCAAAATACGGATTTACGCAACAAGAAGCTGCCGGCACCAATCCTTATCAAGATTTCGGTGTGCGTTACGCTTGGGGGGGGAACAAAGCTGCTGCCAAAGTCAATTTTTCATTTTTAAAAGGAACCGATTGGTTTGCCGTTGATAATACCGATATCGATCAAGACCCTTTTAATGCCGCTATAAAAGGAAGTAGAGAAACCAACCCTTCTTATGACGGAATGAATGTATATGGAGATGAAATTGCTACCACAGTAGATATGAATCATGTATTTGACGGAACACCGTTTCAACCATTAAACAGAAATGAAGTAGTACGGGTGTCCCGAACCGGATACGATGAAAAGGATTTAACAGATTATAAAGCCAAAAGCATGAAAGCCGATTTAGCTTTTCATTACCGTCCTTCCGGTCAGCCGGGAAAATTGGAATTTATATGGAATTCACGTTTTGGAACAGGTAAAACCATCTATCAAGGAGCTAACCGTTATGTATTGGATGGTATTTTCATTCATCAACATAAATTGGAAGTAAGAAACAAGAACTTCTTTGTTCGTGCCTACTATACCGGTGAAGATGCAGGCAATTCTTATGACACAAAATTCACCGCTTGGAATATCAACAGAAAATGGAGAGCCGATAAAGATTGGTTTGGAGATTATTTAGCAGCTTATTCATTAGCTCGTTCAGGTCTTTTGGGACAAATTTATGACAAACCCCAAGCTCATGTTTTTGCTAGGGATTTTGCTGATAATGCAGAAAATTATGCGATTTTTGGCTATCCTAACCTGCCAAAACCCAAAAGATTACTCCCCGGAACCGACGAATTTAAACAAGCTTTTGATGAAGTTACCAATGACCCCGATTTTAAAACCGGTGGAAAATTTATCGACAAAACCAATATGAAACATGTAGAAGGAAATTATAATTTTAAAGATTTAATAAAATTTGCCGAAATACAAGTAGGTGGTTCCATGCGTAGATATTCCTTGCATTCCGAAGGAACCATTTTTACCGATTATAATAATTTACCTGCTATTAATATTGACGAAATAGGTGCTTATGTTCAGCTAACCAAAAAATTTATGGACGATCACTTGAAATTTACCACATCTTTACGCTATGACAAACAAAATCTTTTTGATGGAAATTTCTCTCCAAGAGCCGCCTTCGTTTATTCCGCCGGCGAACATAAAGAACATAATTTCAGAGTTTCCTACCAAACGGGATTCCGTAATCCGACCACTCAGGATTTATATATCGGTCTTAACTTGGGACCTATTACCTTATTGGGAGCAGCACCTGACAATCCCGAAAGATATAGTGAAGAGCTCATCGGTTCGTCTATTCCGGGAACCGTTATCAAAGGAGAAGATGCATACAATAATGCTTATACTCTAAGTTCATTTATGAAGTTTGCCGTTACACATAATCCGGCAGATTTGGAAATTGCCAAAGTAAAACCCATAGCACCCGAACAAGTTACAACTATGGAATTCGGATACCGTGGCCAAGTAATGAAAAAATTGGGAATTGATTTTACGGCTTACTATAACAAATATAACAATTTCGGAGCCGGAACACGTGTAATGGCACTTGCCAGTGATGTAGGTTCGGTAAATGATGCTACGGCATTCAATGCTATTGGAACCAATTCTTTCAAACCATTCCAATTATATACCAATGCAGATGTACCCATTACTTCCTACGGAGTGGATTTGGGATTGAACTATAAAATCAATAAATATATGATCGGATTGATTTATGATTATGCAAAAATGGATTTTGATCAAGCAGCACACCCCGATTTTCGTCCCGGATTTAATACGCCCGAACATCGTATAAAATTCTCATTAGGAAATGATGACCTATACAAAGGTTTAGGTTTTAATATCAACTATAAATACCAAACCGAATTCGAATGGCAATCATCTTTTGCTGACGGAATGGTTCCCGCACGAAGTATTTTGGATGCCCAATTGACTTACAATCTAAAAAAATACAAAACCAAATTTAAAATTGGCGGGTCAAACTTAACCGGACAAGAATATCTACCTGCTCCCGGAACAGGAAAAGTGGGACGTGTATTCTATTTCGGTTTGATTTACAATAACTAAAAAAATACTCATTCATTAAAAAAAGTCGCTTGTTTTC